>NZ_JBMAWR010000020.1:0-117418 GCF_048586865.1 Pseudomonas bharatica
TACACCATCGCAATCGCGGGTGACCCCGCTCCCACAAGGTCCGCGTAAACCAATGAGTTTATGAGAAGTAGACATGGCTGACCGGCATGATTTCGTCGCCCTGGCCTGGGTCAGGGAGGCGATCGAAGAAAGCCTCGCCCAGGCGCGGCAGGCACTCGAGCAGTTCGCCAATGGCGAAGGCGAAGCGCTGGGCGCCTGTGTCGAGGTGCTGCACCAGGTGCACGGTTGCCTGGTACTCCTTGAGTTCAAGGGGGCGGCCCTGTTGGCCCAGGAAATGGAAGCCATGGCCCGGGCTCTGGCTGACGGCCAGGCCAATGCCCAAGGGGCGCTGTTCCGCGCACTGAGCCAGCTGCCGCTGTATCTGGATCGCCTGCGGATTACCCGGCGCGACCTGCCGTTGCTGGCCCTGCCATTGCTCAACCAGTTGCGTGCCGCCCGCGGCGTCGAGGCCCTGGGCGAGAGCGCACTGGGGGTTAACGCTCCGGGTAGCGGGGAAAACTTCGAATTGTCGCTGGATGCCTTGCAAGGCCGCCTGCCCGACCGTGACGGTATGCGCTCGGTAGTGGCGGCGCTGAGCGAGGACCTGCTGCGAATCAAGGAGCGCGTCGAGCAATCCGCGCGTGGCGAGGGCCAAAGTCTGGAGCCATTGCTGGCGCCGTTGCGACAAATCGCCGATACCCTCGCCGTGCTCGGCTTCAACCAGCCGCGCCGGGTGATTCTTGACCAGGTCGCGGTGTTGCAGTCGATGCTCAAGGAAGCGCCCCAGGAGGCGTTGCTGATCGACGTGTCCGCCGCCTTGCAGTACGCCGAGGCAACCCTCAGCGGCATGGTCGGCGCCATCGAAACCAGCAGCCAGACCCCGCCTACCGGCACCGATATCAACGAGATCCGCCAGCTGGTCCTGGACGAGGCCCACGGCGTGCTGCTGCAGGCCCGCGACCTGATCGCCGATTGCCTCGAAGCCGGCTGGGATCGGGTGCGCCTGCAACCGCTACCCGACCTGCTCGGACAGATCCGTGGCGCCCTGGCCATGCTGATGCTGCCGCATCCGGCCGCCGTGGTGCAGCGCTGTACCGACTACCTTCACGCCCATGTCCTGCAGGCCGAGAGCCTGCCCGACAGCGCCGCGCTGGAGCACCTCGCCGAGGTGGTCGGCAGCCTGGAATATGCGTTGCAGTCCCTGAGCATCGATCTCCAGGCCGATGTCGAGCCGCTGCTGGCCCGTGCCCGGCGTGCACTCGGTGCGCTGGGCTTTCCGGTACTGGCGCGGCCACTGCACCCGGCACCGATCACTATCGCTGCGCCGAAGCCGGTGGACGATGAACTGCGCGAAGTCTTTCTCGAAGAAGCCGAGGAAGTCCTCGGCCAGATGGACGAGGACTGGCTGCGCTGGCGCGGCGAAGGCCATCCGCGCGAGGCCCTGATCGAGCTGCGCCGCGGATTCCATACCCTCAAGGGCAGCGGTCGGATGGTCCGCGCCACGGTCCTGGCCGAACTGGCCTGGGCCGGCGAGCACTTGCTCAACCGTATGCTCGAAGGCCGCGTTGGCAGCGGCGCCGAAGTACTCAAGGCGATCGGCCAGGCGATGACCCTGATGACCCCGCTGGTCGACGAGTTCGCCACCGGAGAGGTGCATGCCCATGCCCACGTCGAGCACCTGGCCAGCCACCTGCACGCGCTGGCGATGAACGACGCCGACGCCGATGGCGAGCACGCCGAGCCCCTCGACACGCAATTGCTGGAGATCTTCCGCAACGAGGCGCAGACTCACTTGGCTGCGCTCGATGCCTTCCTCGCCCATGCCGAGGTGTACCTGCCGGCGCCGGTCAGCGATGACCTGCAACGCGCCCTGCACACGCTCAAGGGCAGCGCGGCCATGGCCGGGGTGACACCCATCGCCGAGCTGGCCACGGCCCTGGACCTGCTGGCCCGCGAGTTCAAGGCCCACCAGGTGGGCTTCGACCTTGATGAAATCTATCTGCTGCAAACCGCCGAACCCTTGCTGCGCCGTGGCCTTGACCAGCTCGGCACTACGCCGCTGGCGCCGATCAAGGGGGCGGACATCCTGATCGAGCAGGTCGACCAGGTGGTCGCCGCGCGCCTGCAGGCGCTTCTCGATTCCCCGGACCAGAGCCCGCGCATCAAGCGCGATCCGCAACTGATCGCCAGCTTCCTCGAACAGGGCATGGACATCCTGCTCGATGCCGAATCCCTGCTGCTGCGCTGGCAGGAGCACCCGGGCGAGCGCCACGAGCTGAATTCGCTGCTCGATGAGCTGACCACCCTGGGCCAGAGCGCTCACCTCGCCAACCTGTGGCAGGTGGATGAGCTGTGCGAGGCACTCCTCGATCTTTACGGCGCCGTGGAGGAAAGCAGCCTGGCTGCCGATGCGCGGTTCTTCGACGAAGCGCAGCAGGCCCATGAAGCCTTGATCAACATGCTCGACCAGATTGCCGCAGGGCAGGATGTCGAACCCTGTCCGGAGCGCTTGCTGGCCCTGCGCGGGCTGCTCGAACAGGGGCTCGACCCGGGCGCCATGGGCCTGGTGCGCCGCCAGGGCGACGGCACCTCGAGCATTGCCGAACTGGACGACGTCACCCGGGAACTCGCCGGGCAGGAAGCGGACGAGGAAATGGTGGCGATCTTCCTCGAAGAAGCCATCGATGTGCTGGACAGCGCCGACCAGGCGCTCGGGCGCTGGCTCGACGATCCCGACAACGTCTCGGCGCTGTCCTCGTTGCAGCGCGACCTGCATACCCTCAAGGGCGGCGCGCGGATGGCCGGGATCGGTGCGCTGGATGTACTCGCCCATGAGCTGGAGCTGCTTTACGAAGGGCTGGTGGACCGCCGCTACAGCCCGTCGCCGGAACTGGCCAGCCTGTTGCGCGCCAGCCATGCCTTGCTGGCCAGGTTGCTGGCGCAACTGAGCCAGGGCCAGGCGCTGGAATCGGTGGTGGAGAACCTTGCCTCGCTGCGGGAGTTTCGCCACCACGCCCAGCCGCCGGGTAGCCCGGCCAGGGCCGAGCATCCGGCCCAGGAAGGCGACAAGGAGCTGCTGGAAATCTTCCTCGAAGAGGGCGTGGACATCGTCGAAAGCGCTGCTGCGGCGCTCACTCGCTGGCAGGCCGAACCGCGCAATACGGTGGAGGTGGAAAACCTGCTGCGCGACCTGCACACCCTCAAGGGCGGTGCGCGCATGGTGGAAATCGCCCCGATCGGCGACCTGGCCCACGAGCTGGAATTCCTCTACGAGCACCTCGCCGCCGGCCAGTTGCAGGCCAGCCCGGCGCTTTTCAGCCTGCTGCAGAACTGCCATGACCGCCTCGCCCACATGCTCGATGCCGTGCGCCTGCAACAGCCGCTGCACGCGGCCACGGCGCTGATCGACTACATCCGCAATTTCAGCAGCGCCGCCCTCAGCGACAGCGCTGCTGCCGTGCCCGCCGAAGTACCGCCGGAAACCCCGGCGCCGGCCCCGGAGCGCGCGGCGCTGGATATGGTCAAGGTCAATGCCGAGCTGCTCGATGACCTCGGCAACCAGGCAGCGGAAACCTCGATCCTGCGCGGGCGCCTGGAGCAGCAGATCAACGATGCGCAGGTGGCCCTCAACGAGATGGAAACCACCCTCGAGCGCATGCGCGACCAGTTGCGGCGCCTCGATACCGAGACCCAGGGCGGCCTCAGCCGCTTGCAGGCCGACGCCGATGCCTACGAGGACTTCGACCCGCTGGAGATGGACCGCCATTCCCAGTTGCAGCAGCTGTCCCGGGCGCTGAGCGAATCGGCTTCCGACCTGCTCGACCTCAAGGAAACCCTGGCCGCCCGTACCCAGATGGCCCAGGGCCTGCTGTCGCAGCAGGCGCGGGTCAACAGCGACTTGCAGGAAGGCTTGATGCGCACCCGCATGGTGCCGTTCGAGCGCCTGGTGCCGCGTTTGCAGCGCGTGGTGCGGCAGACCGCCAGCGAGCTGGGCAAGCAGGTCGAACTGGTGGTGGGCAACGCCGAAGGCGAAATGGACCGTAGCGTGCTGGAGCGCATGGTGGCGCCGCTGGAGCACATGCTGCGCAATGCCGTCGACCATGGCCTGGAAAGCCGCGAGGTGCGCCTGGCGGCGGGCAAGCCGGAGCAGGGCATGATCGCCCTGAACCTGCTGCACGAAGGCGCCGACATCGTTATCGAGATGTTCGACGACGGCGCCGGTGTGCCGCTGGAGGCGGTGCGCAGCAAGGCGATCAAGCGCGGGCTGCTTGACCCGCGCAGCGAGCTCAGCGATCACGAGGTCATGCAATTCATTCTCCAGCCGGGCTTTTCCACCGCCGAGAAGATCACCCAGATTTCCGGGCGCGGGCTGGGGATGGACGTGGTGCATGAAGAGGTCAAGCAACTGGGCGGCTCGATGGTGATCAGTTCGGTGCAGGGCAAGGGCGCGCGCTTCCTGATTCGCCTGCCGTTCACCGTGTCGGTCAACCGTGCCTTGATGGTGCATTGCGGCGAGGAACAGTACGCCGTGCCGCTCAATGCCATCGACGGCGTGGTACGGGTGCCGCCGGCGGAACTGGAGGCCTGCTATCGCCTCGATCCGCCGCGCTACGAATATGCCGGGCGCGGTTATGAGCTGCGCTATCTCGGCGAGTTGTTGCAGGGCGAGCGCCAGCCGCGGCTGCTGGGCCAGAGCCTGCCGTTGCCGGTGGTGCTGGTGCATGCCCACGACCAGCAGTTCGCGGTGCAGGTGGACAGCCTCTCGGCCAGTCGGGAAATCGTGGTCAAGAGCCTGGGGCCGCAGTTCGCCGCCGTGCAGGGGCTGGCCGGGGCGACCCTGTTGGGCGACGGCCGGGTGGTGCTGATTCTCGACCTGCTGGCGCAGTTGCGCGGCTTGCATCTGCGCCTGGCGCAACAGGCCGGGCGTGCATCGCGGGAGATTGCGGCAAGCCCGCCTGGCGGTCCCGCGCGGCCTTTGCTGGTACTGGTGGTGGACGATTCGGTCACGGTGCGCAAGGTCACCGGTCGTCTGCTGGAACGCCACGGCATGAACGTGCTGACCGCCAAGGACGGGGTCGATGCCATGGCCGTGCTGGCCGGGCACCGGCCTGACGTGTTGCTGCTGGATATCGAAATGCCGCGCATGGACGGCTTCGAGGTGGCGACCCGGGTGCGCCAGGATCCGCGGCTGAAGGACCTGCCGATCATCATGATTACCTCGCGTACCGGGCAGAAGCACCGCGACCGCGCCATGGCCATTGGGGTCAACGACTATCTGGGCAAGCCCTATCAGGAGTCGGTGCTGTTGCAGAGCATCGCCCGCTGGAGTCATGTCAATGCTTGAGCAAGGAACCCGCAGCGGACGTCGCAGCAGCCTTACCGGGCTCCTGCTGCCGCTGAGTGACCGCAGCCTGGTGCTGCCCAACGTGGCGGTGGCCGAACTGATCGGTTACCAGGCCTGTACCCCCGCGCCCGACCAGCCTGCCTGGTTGTTGGGCTGGATCGACTGGCGCAGCCAGCGCCTGCCGCTGCTGAGCTTCGAGGCCGCATGCGGCGGGCAGACCCAGGTGGGCGAGCGGGCACGGATCGTTGTGCTCAACGCCCTGGGCGGTACTTCGCGGAGCTTTTTTGCCCTGCTGGTGCAGGGCATTCCGCGTTCCTGCAAGCTCGACAGCCAGCTCAACTACGTCGATGTGCCGCTGGCCGACCTGGAACTGGCGGCGGTGCAGGTGGGCGAGCAGGTGGCCCGGGTGCCGGACCTGGTGGCACTGGAGAAGCTGCTGCCCGAAGGTTAGAAATCACCCCACAGCTGCTGGGCCACCGCCAGCGCCACCACCGGCGCGGTTTCCGTACGCAGCACCCGCGGGCCGAGGCGGGCGGACTGGAAGCCACTGGCCCTGGCCTGTTCCACTTCGGCGTCCGACAGGCCGCCTTCCGGGCCGATCAGGAACGCCAGGCTGGCCGGACGGGCGTGGCTGACCAGCGGCTCGGCCACCGGGTGCAGGACCAGTTTCAGCGCTTCGTCGCTGGCGGCCAGCCATTCGGCCAGGGTCAGCGGAGGGTTGATCCGTGGAACCGTCGAGCGGCCGCATTGTTCACAGGCGCTGATTGCCACCTGGCGCCAGTGGGCCAGGCGCTTGTCGGCGCGCTCGTCCTTCAGCCGCACTTCGCAGCGGTCGCTGACGATCGGCGTAATCACGTTCACGCCCAGCTCGGTGGCTTTCTGGATTGCCCAATCCATGCGCTCGCCACGGGACAGGCCCTGGCCGAGGTGGATGTGCAGCGGCGATTCGGCCTGGCCGGGCAGGGCTTCGGCCAGGCTGACGCGCACGGTTTTCTTGCCGACTTCGAGCAAGTGGCCGAGGTATTCCTGGCCGCTGCCGTCGAACAGCTGCACCGCGTCGCCGGCGCTCATGCGCAGGACACGGCCGATGTAATGGGCCTGGGCTTCAGGCAGATCGTGCTCGCCGAGGCCCAGCGGGGCGTCGATGAAAAAGCGGGAGAGTCTCATTGGGGGCTCGACATGAAATTTGAGGTGTCAGGTTTTGGGCCTGCTTTGCAGGCCTTCGCGGGCAAGCCACGCTCCTACAGGAGACCGCATTGCCCTTGTAGGAGCGTGGCTTGCCCGCGAAGGGCCGCAAAGCGGCCCCAACGGGGCTTAGCCAGGATCCCGGAAATCCGGATGGAAATCCGCCGGTACCGCCACACTGACTTTGTCCCGGGTCGCGATATCGATCCCTTCGCTGGCCACTTGCGCGAGGAAATCGATCTGCTCGGGGGTAATCACATAAGGCGGCAGGAAATACACCACGCTGCCCAGCGGACGCAACAGCGCGCCACGGGTCAGGGCATGCTCGAAGACCTTCAGGCCACGCCGCTCCTGCCACGGGTAAGCGGTCTTGCTCGCCTTGTCCTGGACCATCTCGATGGCCAGGGCCATGCCGGTCTGGCGCACCTCGGCCACGTGCGGATGGTCCACCAGATGGGCCGTCGCCGTTGCCATGCGCTGGCTCAGGGCCTGGTTGGCCTCGATCACCTTGTCCTGCTCGAAGATATCCAGGGTCGCCAGCGCCGCGGCACAGGCCAGTGGGTTACCGGTGTAGCTGTGGGAATGCAGGAAGGCGCGCAGGGTCGGGTAGTCGTCGTAGAACGCGCCATACACCTCGTCGGTGGTCAGGCAGGCGGCCAGCGGCAGGTAGCCGCCGGTCAGGGCCTTGGACAGGCACAGGAAGTCCGGCCGGATCCCGGCCTGCTCGCAGGCGAACATCGTCCCGGTGCGGCCGAAGCCCACGGCGATCTCGTCGTGGATCAGGTGCACTTCGTAGCGGTCGCAGGCCTCGCGCAGCAGCTTGAGGTACACCGGGTGGTACATGCGCATGCCGCCGGCGCCCTGGATCAGCGGCTCGACGATGACGGCGGCGATGCTGTCGTGGTGTTCGGCCAGGGTCTGTTCCATGGCCGCGAACATCGTCCGCGAGTGCTCTTCCCAGCTCACGCCTTCGGGGCGCAGGTAGCAGTCCGGGCTTGGCACCTTGAAGGTGTCCAGCAGCAGGGCCTTGTAGGTTTCGGTGAACAGCGGCACATCGCCCACCGACATCGCCGCGATGGTCTCGCCGTGGTAGCTGTTGCTCAGGGTGACGAAGCGCTTCTTCTCCGGCCGGCCCTTGTTCAGCCAGTAGTGGAAACTCATCTTCAGCGCCACTTCGATGCACGACGAGCCGTTATCGGCGTAGAACACCCGGTTCAGGCCGTCCGGGGTGATCTTCACCAGGCGCTCGGACAGCTCGATCACCGGCTGGTGGCTGAAACCGGCGAGGATCACGTGCTCCAGCTGGTCTACCTGGTCCTTGATGCGCTGGTTGATGCGCGGATTGGCGTGGCCGAACACATTCACCCACCAGGAACTCACCGCGTCCAGGTAGCGCTTGCCCTCGAAGTCCTCCAGCCACACGCCCTCGCCGCGCTTGATCGGGATCAGCGGCAACTGCTCGTGGTCTTTCATCTGGGTGCAGGGATGCCACAGGACCTTGAGGTCGCGGTCCATCCACTGTTGGTTGAGGCCCATCGGCTTGTACTCCTGGCAACGCGGGTTGGGAAAACCCGGACAAGCCTAAGCAAAGCCTTGGTTCAGAACAACGTCTTGCTCATTTCGAGCCGTTGATAAGAGGAGACGCATGCGGCTCTCCGCCGGATGCGTCGTGGTAGCTCAGTGGAGATGAACTCACGCTATCGACCAGTTGAAATGGTCGAAAGACACTTTTCCACGGCGCGAGGTCGTGAACAGAATCTCGTCGAGAACAATATCTTTGAGTTCCACCATCGCCAATGAATTAACAGGTGGGGAGAAGGTGTTGAATGCATAGGCTTTGTTTTCACGTCGCAGTTCCATTCGAATCGGCTCGTCGAAGGTAATTCGATTGGCCGCTTTGTCGATCCTGTCCTGTTCTGCGTCGGCTGCGGTGTATTCAGGATGCGTTGCCCAGTAGAAGGAAAGATTGTTAACCCGGGTCGCCTTGCCGCTCTGGTCCTTGAACTGGATACGTACCTCGGAGTGGTCGCCAATGAGCAGCGCCGTATCGTTGTTGGTTCTGACCAGTCCGCTTGGCAATGTTCCGGCGGTATTCGGACGGGAAACCAGTGTCACGATCAAACCGCACGACGGATCGTTGTAGATTTCATTAATGTTGAACAGCTTGGGTACGGCGTTCTCGAAATTTTCTACGTGAACCTGGCCGACTAAGTGCATGATCCTTCTCCTGAAGTTATCAGTGGTACTTAACTTTCCGTATGCATGCATGTGTTGCGTGAATATGTTCTCGCCAGCTCCGCAACCCGTCTACTGACAAAAATGTCAGGTCCTCCCCTGTTTCATCCGCCCACGCTGGCGGCCCCGCTGGCCCTGACGTATTCTTCGAGCCACTCTTTTCCGGGGATAATTTCCCCGTTTCCTGCCTTTGATCCGGAGTTCGACGAATGTCTGCTGGTTGGCTGCGCGGCTGCGCGCTGGTGTTTATCGGGTTGTTCAGCGCGGGGGCGATGGCGGCGGCCAAGGCCCCGACGGCCATCGTGGTCGGCGGTGGACTGGCGGGGCTTACCGCGGCCTATGAGCTGCAGAACAAGGGCTGGCAGGTGACCTTGCTGGAAGCCAAGCCGGGCATCGGCGGGCGCTCGGGCCTGGCGACCAGCGAGTGGATCGGCAATACCAAGGCCCAGCCGGTGCTCAACCACTATCTGGATAGCTTCAAGCTCACCACCCTGCCGGCGCCGGAATTCGTGCGGACCCCGAGCTACCTGATCGACGGCGAGTACTTCAGCGCCGCCGACCTGGCGACCAAGCAGCCGGCCACCGCCGAGGCGCTGAAACGCTACGAGAAGACCCTCGACGACCTGGCCGCATCCATCAGCGACCCGGAAAACCCGGCGGCCAACAGCACCCTGTTCGCCCTCGACCAGATGAACGTCTCCGCCTGGCTGGACAAGCTGCAACTGCCCGCGACCGCGCGACAACTGGTCAACCAGCAGATCCGTACCCGCTACGACGAGCCTTCGCGGTTGTCGCTGCTGTATTTCGCCCAGCAGAGCCGCGTCTACCGCGGCGTCAACGACCGCGACCTGCGTGCCGCCCGTCTGCCAGGCGGCAGCCCGGTCCTGGCCCAGGCGTTCGTCAAGCAACTGAAGACCATCAAGACCAGTTCGCCGGTCACCGCCATCAGCCAGGACAAGGATGGCGTTACGGTCAAGGTCGGCGCCGTCGGTTATCAGGCCGACTATCTCGTGCTGGCGGTGCCGCTGCGCGCGCTGGCCAAGATCCAGCTGACCCCGGGCCTGGACAACCAGCACCTGGCGGCGCTCAAGGGCACCAACTACGGCTGGCGCGACCAGTTGATGCTGAAGTTCAAGACGCCAGTCTGGGAAAGCCGCGCGCGCATGTCCGGCGAGATCTACAGCAACGCCGGCCTTGGCATGCTGTGGATCGAACCGGCGCTGAAAGGCGGGGCCAACGTGGTGGTCAACCTGTCCGGCGACAACGCCCGGGTGATGCAGGCGTTCGGTGACAAGCAGATGGTCGACCAGGTGCTGATCCGCCTGCACGCCTTCTATCCACAGGCGCGCGGGGCGTTCAGCGGCTATGAGATCCGTCGCTACAGCACCGATGCCGGGACGGGTGGCTCCTACCTCGCCTTCGGGCCAGGGCAGATCAGCAAATACTGGCGCCTGTGGGAGAAACCGGTGCAGCGCATCGCCTTTGCCGGCGAGCACACCGACGCCCTGTACCCGGGCACCCTGGAAGGCGCGCTGCGCAGCGGCCAGCGCGCGGCGGGCCAGGTGCAGGACCTGGCGGCAGGCAAGTCGTTCGATGCCAAGCCGGTAGTGGCTGCCGCTGCGGCGGGCGCTGGCGTGGCTGCGGCAAGCAAGGGCAAGGAAGAGAAGGGCGGTTTCTTCTCGCGGCTATTTGGTGGCGGGGACGAGAAGCCAGCGGCTGAAACGGCCAAGGCCGCCGAGACGACCGTAGCTCCCGCTCCTGCTCCGGCAGCACCTGCCCCGGCTGCTCCAGTCGCTCCGGCTCCGGTGGTGAAGGAAGAACCGGCCAAGGTCGCTCCGGCTGCCAAACCGGCACCGGCCAAGGCTGCTCCGGTGAAGAAGGCCGAGAGCAAGCCGGCTCCGGCGAAGAAACCCGCTGCCACTCATGCGCCGGCCAAAAAGACTGAAGCGAAAGCAGCGCCGGCCAAGAAACCGGTGGCTGACAGCCAGGCCAAGGCGAGTTAAAGAAACACGACGCGGACCCTGTGGGAGCGGGTTCACCCGCGATTGCGATGGTGAGCCCACTACCGCAATCGCGGGTGAACCCGCTCCCACAGGGTCCGCGTATGTTTCAGCTGTCGCATTCCCCCCAAACCCCGTCTACAGTCTTCCCCCCGGCCTTAATGTTTCCTTAACGCCCTTTGCCCAGACTAAGCATCTATTTTTCCGATAGTTAACAGCGAAATTTTCCGCTTCATATCGATAAATAACCGGTTAGTCTTGGCAGCAATTCTTACGGGGATTCCGGCAAATGCAGCTTCGCAATTCATCTTCTCGCTATGGTCTGGTCAGCATGTTCCTGCATTGGGGCATTGCGCTGGCGGTGTTCGGGCTGTTCGGCCTGGGGCTCTGGATGGTCGGCCTGGATTACTACAGCAGCTGGCGCCACACCGCGCCGGAGCTGCACAAGGGCATCGGCTTGACCGTGCTGGCGCTGATGCTGCTGCGCGTGCTCTGGCGCTTCGTCAGCCCGCCGCCACCGGCTCCGGCCAGCCACGGCGCGCTGACCCGCGTCGCCGCCAAGGCCGGGCACCTGCTGCTGTATGTCGGGTTGTTCGCTGTCTTGATCGCCGGTTACCTGATCTCCACCGCCGATGGCGCGGGGATTCCGGTATTCGGCCTGTTCGAGGTGCCAGCACTGGTTTCCGGCCTGCCCGATCAGGCCGATATCGCTGGCGTGGTTCACCTCTATCTGGCCTGGGGACTGGTGGTATTCGCCGTCCTGCACGGGCTGGCCGCTGTCAAACACCATGTTATCGACCGTGATGCGACCCTGACGCGCATGCTGGGCCGCAAGGCTTGATGTTCAACCTCAACTCAAAGGAATCGAAAGTATGTTGAAAAAGACTTTTGCCGCTCTGGCACTGGGTACCGCTCTGCTCTCGGCTGGTCAGGCCATGGCCGCCGACTACAAGATCGACAAGGAAGGCCAGCACGCTTTCGTCGACTGGAAGATCAGCCACCTGGGCTACAGCTTCATCCACGGTACCTTCAAGGACTTCGACGGCTCCTTCTCCTGGGATGCCGCCAAGCCTGAAGCGAGCAAGATCAGCGTCGACCTGAAGACCGCCAGCGTGTGGTCCAACCACGCCGAGCGTGACAAGCACATCGCCAGCGCCGACTTCCTCGACGTGAAGAAATACCCGGACGCCAAGTTCGTTTCCACCGCGGTGAAATCCACCGGCGAGAAAACCGCTGACGTCACCGGCGACCTGACCCTGCACGGCGTGACCAAGCCGGTCACCTTCAAGGCCACCTTCAACGGTGAAGGCAAGGATCCATGGGGCGGCGAGCGTGCCGGCTTCAATGCCACCACCACCCTGAACCTGAACGATTTCGGCATCAAGGGCCCAGGCCCGACTTCCCAGACCCTGGACCTGGATATCTCGCTGGAAGGCGTCAAGCAGAAGTAATTTCTACCTCGCCAACAAAAACGCCGCCCTCAGGGGCGGCGTTTTTGTTTGGGGTTCTGCTGTGTTCCTGAGGGCCTCATCGCTGGCAAGCCAGCTCCCACAGGGATTGCGTGCACCGCTGAACCTGTGGGAGCTGGCTTGCCAGCGATGAGGCCAGGACAGGTAATAAAAAACTCAGCGATTGCGCGTCAGCAGCGCCGGTTTTTCACCCCGAGGACGGCTTGGCAGTTGCTCCAGCTGTTCCATGGACGGGAAACGATCGATCTTCGATTCCTTGTGCATGATCTTCGGCTGGTTCTGCTGCGGCTGGCCCTCACGCGGGCTGCGCACTGCCGGCTCCTGCCGGTCGTCGCGGGCCGGGCGGCGGTTGCGGTTGTTGCTGCCGCCATCGCGACGCGCCTGGCCATCACGACCGCCGGCACCGCCACCATTGCGCGAACCACCACGCTTCTCGCCATTGGCACCGCCACCGCCATTGCTGCGCGGCTGACCACCACGAGCCTGGCCGCCACCGTTGCCGGCACCGCCCTGACCGCCCGGACGACGATTGCGGCCCTGGCCGCCCTTGTTCTGGTACGGGCTGACGTAGTCGGCGCGGTTGCCGAAGTTGTCCACGTCGTCGTCCAGGAACTCTTCCGGATCACGATCGGCTGGAACGACCGGCGCGCCTTGCGCGGCGTTCTGCTGCTGGCGCGGCTTGCGGTCCCGTTGCTTGCGCGGTTCCTGGCGGCCACCGGCAGCCTTCTCCGCAGGTTTGTCTGCGGACTGCCGGGCGTCCTTGTTGCTGTCTTTCTCTTTGCCCTTGTCCTTGCCCTTGTCCTTGCGGCCACCGGCATTGCTGCCGTCGGCACGCTGGCCACGGCGCGGGTTGTTCTGCGGACGCGGTTCGCGCACTTCCGGCTTCTCGGCCTCGACCGCGGCGAAGTCGAAGCCCATCAGGTCGCCATCCGGGATCTTCTGGCGAGTGACACGTTCGATGCTCTTGAGCAGTTTCTCCTCGTCCGGCGCAACCAGCGAGATGGCCTCGCCGGAGCGGCCCGCACGACCGGTACGGCCGATACGGTGGACGTAGTCTTCCTCGACGTTGGGCAGTTCGAAGTTGACCACGTGAGGCAACTGGTCGATATCCAGGCCGCGGGCGGCGATATCGGTGGCGACCATGATCCGCACGGCGCCCGACTTGAAGTCTGCCAGGGCCTTGGTGCGAGCGTTCTGGCTCTTGTTGCCGTGGATCGCGGCAGCGGTCAGGCCGTGCTTTTCCAGGTATTCGGCCAGGCGGTTGGCGCCGTGCTTGGTGCGGGTGAAGACCAGCACCTGTTCCCACGCGCCGGCGGTGATCAGGTGCGCCAGCAGGGCGCGCTTGTGGCTGGCCGGCAGGCGGAACACGCGCTGTTCGATACGCTCGACCGTGGTGTTCGGCGGCGTGACTTCGATGCGTTCCGGGTTATGCAGCAGCTTGTCTGCAAGGTCGGTGATGTCCTTGGAGAAGGTCGCCGAGAACAGCAGGTTCTGGCGCTTGGCCGGGAGGCGGGCGAGGACCTTCTTCACATCGTGGATGAAGCCCATGTCGAGCATGCGGTCGGCTTCGTCCAGGACCAGGATCTCGACATGGCTGAGATCGACGCTGCCCTGGCCGGCCAGGTCGAGCAGGCGACCCGGGCAGGCGACGAGGACATCGACGCCGCGGGCCATGGCCTGCACCTGCGGATTCATGCCGACGCCACCGAAGATGCAGGCGCTGACGAATTTCAGGTCGCGGGCGTAGATCTTGAAGCTGTCGTGGACCTGGGCGGCGAGTTCGCGGGTTGGCGTCAGGACCAGTACCCGTGGCTGGCGCGGGCCATGGCGCTGGGATTTGTCCGGATGACCACCGGGGAACAGGCGCTCCAGGATCGGCAGGGCGAAGCCGCCGGTTTTACCAGTACCTGTCTGTGCCGCGACCATCAGGTCGCGACCTTGCAACACGGCGGGAATGGCCCGCTGTTGCACCGGAGTAGGCTGGGTGTAGCCCGCCGCCTCGATAGCGCGGACTAGAGCCTCGGAGAGACCGAGGGATGCAAAGGACATGAGAAATCCTGTTCTAGTGGGGGCTGTGCCCTGATGGAGAAATCTTGCCTGGCGCGAAGGGCATCGAGGGCGATGCTGTCGCGTCCGGTCCTGCTGGTCTGCCTGTGCATCCGGGGGTCGGGATGCGTTCTACAGGGCCGGCGTCCGGGCGTAAGCCTGGCGGAAAGGCCCGAGTATAACAGAGCAATCAGGGAGTGCTGCGTTCCTGCTGCTCAACGGTTTCTGTATTTGCGGTTATTACATGACCATAGCGCGCCTGCAGTTCGGCATAGGCCGGTTCTTGCTTGAAGCGCCGCAACTCGGCGGCGAAGCGCTGGGCCAGCAGGTCCATGCCGGCGTTGCGACGCACCGCCAGGTACTGTTTCTGCCGGCTGACTACCAGCGGCAGCTCGCTGATGCGGTCCTGCAGGCCCAGTTGCGCGAGCATGTAGCGCCCGACACGGCGGTCGGTGATCAGCAGGTCGATGCGGCCGCGCAGCAGCTTGCCGAAGTTGGCTTCCTGGGTCGGTGCCGCTTCGCGGCGAAACAGCGGCGACTGCAGGAATTCGGCGCCATAGTCGTAGCCGGCGGAGGTGCCGACGGTCAGGTCCTGGAGATCGTCCAGCGAGGTGACGGCGTGTGGCCGGTCATTGGCCTGGAACAGCACGAACTCGACGACCGACAGCGGCTCGCTGGGATAGTACAACTGGCTGCGGCGCAGTTCATTCTGGAAAATGTCGATCACGCCGTCGGCCAGGCCCTGGTCGACCATCAGCATGCAGCGCTTCCATGGCATGAACTCCCAGCGCACATCCACGCCCAGGCGCCGGAATACCTCGGCGGTAACTTCGTAGTCGATGCCCTTGGTCTCGCCGTTTTCCTCGTAGACGTAGGGCGCCCAGGGGTCGGTGACGATGCGCAACTGCTCGGCACGGGCCAGCAGGCTCATGCAGCTCAACAGCAGGGCGGTCAGCAGGCGGACGAATCTGGGCATAGGTGGGCGGATCGGTGGGGCGAAAAGAAGGCGATGGTGCCATAACGCAGGGGCACCATCGCCATCTGGATCAACGCGGCAGCTTGAGGTTGTTCCAGATCGCCAGGCTCGGTTCGGCCTGGTTCAGGGTGTAGAAGTGCAGGCCCGGTGCGCCGCCTTGCAGCAGTTGCTCGCACATCTGGGTGATGACCTCTTCGCCGAAGGCCTGGATGCTTTTGACGTCGTCGCCGTAGGCTTCCAGTTGCTTGCGGATCCAGCGCGGGATCTCGGCGCCGCAGGCGTCGGAGAAGCGCGCCAGCTTGCTGTAGTTGGTGATCGGCATGATGCCCGGTACTACGGGAATCTTCACTCCCAGCTTCTGCACGCGCTCGACGAAGTAGAAGTAGCTCTCGGCGTTGAAGAAGTACTGGGTGATGGCGCTGTCGGCACCGGCCTTGGCCTTGCGCACGAAGTTCGCCAGATCGTCCTCGAAGTTGCGGGCCTGCGGGTGCATTTCCGGATAGGCAGCAATTTCGATATGGAACTGGTCGGCGGTTTCCTCGCGGATGAACTCCACCAGCTCGTTGGCGTAGCGCAATTCACCGCTGGCCATGCCCATGCCGGACGGCAGGTCGCCACGCAGGGCGACGATGCGCTTGATCCCGGCTGCCTTGTACTGGGCCAGCAGGGCGCGCAGTTCTGCCTTGCTGTCGCCGACGCAGGACAGGTGCGGGGCGGCAGGGACCTTCACTTCGCTTTCCAGTTGCAGCACGGTGTTCAGGGTGCGGTCGCGGGTCGAACCGCCGGCCCCATAGGTGCAGGAGAAGAAGTCCGGGTTGTAGCTGGCCAGCGTACGAGCGGTGGCGAGCAGTTTTTCATGTCCAGCGTCGGTCTTGGTCGGGAAGAACTCGAAGCTGTAACGGCGTTCCTGAGTCATTTGAGGTTCCTTTCAGCCGCAAGCCTCAAGCGGCAGGCGGCAAGAACAAGGCAGGAGCGGCGCGAACCGCTTCTGCCTGACCTTGCTGCCTGCCGCTTGCAGCTGCTGTTAGTAGCGGTAGGCGTGAGGCTTGAACGGACCTTCCACGGCCACGCCGATGTACTCGGCCTGTTTCGGGGTCAGCTGGGTGATCACGCCGCCGAAGCCGCGCACCATTTCCAGGGCCACTTCTTCGTCGAGTTTCTTCGGCAGTACTTCGACGGTCAGGCGCTCGGCTTTCTTCTCTGCGCTCAGGTCGGCGAACTTCTGCGCGAACAGGAAGATCTGTGCCAGCACCTGGTTGGCGAAGGAACCGTCCATGATCCGGCTCGGGTGACCGGTGGCGTTGCCCAGGTTCACCAGGCGGCCTTCAGCCAGCAGGATCAGGTAGTCGTCGTTCTGCGGATCGAAGTCACCGTGACCGGTACGGTGGATCTTGTGGACCTGCGGCTTGACCTCTTCCCATGCCCAGTTCTTGCGCATGAAGGCAGTGTCGATCTCGTTGTCGAAGTGACCGATGTTGCAGACCACGGCGCGCTTCTTCAGCGCCTTGAGCATGTTGGCATCGCAGACGTTGACGTTGCCGGTGGTGGTCACGATCAGGTCGATCTTGCCCAGCAGGGCGGCGTCGATGCTGGCTTCGGTGCCGTCGTTGATACCGTTCTTGAACGGCGAGACCACTTCGAAACCGTCCATGCAGGCCTGCATGGCGCAGATCGGGTCGACCTCGGTGACCTTGACGATCATGCCTTCCTGGCGCAGCGACTGGGCCGAGCCCTTGCCCACGTCGCCGTAGCCGATCACCAGGGCCTGCTTGCCGGACAGCAAGTGGTCGGTGCCGCGCTTGATGGCGTCGTTCAGGCTATGACGGCAGCCGTACTTGTTGTCGTTCTTGCTCTTGGTGACCGAGTCGTTGACGTTGATCGCCGGGACCTTCAGCTCGCCCTTGGCCAGCATGTCCAGCAGGCGGTGCACGCCGGTGGTGGTCTCTTCGGTGATGCCGTGGATCCGGTCCAGCATCGCCGGGTATTTCTTGTGCAGGATCTCGGTCAGGTCGCCGCCGTCGTCGAGGATCATGTTGGCGTCCCATGGCTGACCGTCCTTGAGGATGGTCTGCTCGATGCACCACTCGTACTCCTGCTCGGTTTCACCTTTCCAGGCGAATACCGGGATACCGGCGGCGGCGATGGCGGCAGCGGCCTGGTCCTGGGTGGAGAAGATGTTGCAGGACGACCAGCGCACTTCGGCACCCAGGGCAACCAGGGTTTCGATCAGCACGGCGGTCTGGATGGTCATGTGGATGCAGCCGAGGATTTTCGCGCCCTTGAGCGGTTGCTCTTCCTGGTACTTGCGGCGCAGGCCCATCAGCGCGGGCATTTCCGATTCGGCGATGATGACTTCGCGACGGCCCCAGGCCGCCAGGGAAATGTCGGCGACCTTGTAATCGTTAAAACCTGCAGGCGTGTTTACAGCGCTCATCGAGAGCCTCCATTCGTAGTGTGCGAATGGGCGCCGTTGTGCGTTGAGAGTCCGCAAGGCTGCCTGCGGACAACGCCCCGACCGAGCCTGACAGGAGCGAACCTGCTGCAGCGCCCCTCGGTCGGGTGGCGGGAGCGACGACCGCAGAGGATCGCCACCGGATAAAACGCGGGGATTATAGCCGGGGTTTCGTGTCGGCCCAAGGACAAAAGCGGCGCGTGCGACCGGTGACGGACAATTGGCCTACAAAGGTCATGGCCAAGCGGCAGGCAAATGGGTCTAGGATGTAGGGGAGGGGCCGCCAAGGCCCATTCTTGACATGCCAGGCCGTTTTAGGAGCACGCATGAATTTCCACACCCGCAAGTGGGTAAAACCCGAAGACCTCAACCCCAACGGCACCCTGTTCGGCGGCAGCCTGCTGCGCTGGATCGACGAAGAGGCGGCGATCTACGCGATCGTCCAGCTGGGTAACCAGCGCGTGGTGACCAAGTACATATCCGAGATCAATTTCGTCAGTGCCTCGCGCCAGGGTGACATCATCGAGCTGGGCATCACCGCCACCGAGTTCGGGCGCACTTCCATCACCTTGAAGTGCGAGGTGCGCAACAAGATTACCCGCAAGGCGATCCTGACCGTGGACAAGATGGTTTTCGTCAACCTGGGCGAGGACGGCCTGCCAGCGCCCCATGGGCGGACCGAGATCAAGTACATCCAGGACCAGTTTCCGGACAGCGCCGTCGAGTGACCGACGTGAGGGACTCATCGCTGGCAAGCCAGCTCCCACAGGGTCCGCGGCGCCGCTGAACCCTGTGGGGCTGACCAGCGATAGCGGTCTATTCAGGATGCAGGCTGCTCGCTGACACCCTTCACAACCCGGCCCACCGTCAACCCCTGCACCAGGATCGACGACAGCACCACGATATAGGTGATCGACAGCAACAGGTCCCGTTCCTCGCCCACCGGCAGCGACAGGGCCAGGGCCACCGACACGCCTCCGCGCAGGCCGCCCCAGGTCAGGACGCGGATGGTGCCTTTCGGCACGCTGCGCCAGCGCCGCAGCAGGACGATGGCCGGCGCGACGGTCAGCAAACGCGAAGCCAGTACCGCCACGGCCAGCACGCCGCCCGCCGCCAGGTGCAGCCAGTTGAACGGCAGCAGCAACAGCTCCAGGCCGATCAGGGCGAACAGCAGGGCGTTGAGCATGTCGTCGATCAGCTCCCAGAAACCGTCCATGTAGCGACGGGTCATGTCGTTCATCGCCAGGTTGCGCCCCAGGTTGCCGATGATCAGGCCGGCCACGACCATGGCGATCGGCGCCGACACGTGCAGCTCGTAGCACATCGCCGAGCCACCGATGACCAGGGCCAGGGTCAGCATCACTTCCACCTGGTACTGCTCGATGCTCTTGATCATGCGGTAGGTGGCGTAGCCGATGACTGCGCCGAAGATCACCCCGCCGACCGCCTCGCGGGCGAACAGGACGGCGGTGTCGGAGACGCTCGGGGTTTCGCCGAGCTGGATGATGCCCAGCAATACGGTGAACACCACCACCGCCGTGCCGTCGTTGAACAGCGACTCGCCGACGATGGTGGTTTTCAAGGGTTTCGAGGCATTGGCGGTACGCAGCGCACCGAGCACCGCGATCGGGTCGGTCGGCGAAATCAGCGCGCCGAATAGCAGGCAGTAGATCAGGCTGACGTTCCAGCCGAACATTGCGAATACCCAGTGGGCCAGGTAGCCGATCACTACGGTGGCGATCAACACGCCGAGTGTGGCCAGCAGGCCGATCGGCCAGCGGTAGCTGCGCAGGTCGGCGAGGTTGACATGCAGGGCACCGGCGAACAGCAGGAACGACAGCATCCAGTGCATCAGCAGGTCATTGAAATCGATCTGGTTCATCAGGCCTTCGACCCGCTCTTCCAGGCCGGGGAAGCCGATCAGGCTCAGGCCCTGAAGCATCAGGGAGAACAGCAGGGCGGTGACCATCACGCCGATGGCCGGCGGCAGGCCGATGAAGCGGTAGTTCACATAGGTAAGGAGGGTGGTGAGGCAGATAAACGCGGCAACTAATTCGAGCATCCTGATTCCTGTAACAGCTTCCGATATCGGTGCCCGTTTGCATCGGGCACAAGGTTTGATGGCTTTTTGATCGCCTCAAGACACAGTTTTTTTCAATGCCGCGATTGACAACGTGCTGGCTGTTTTGTTGCGGCTGGTTGAAACTCCGCAGTCCGATGAATGGACCCGGTCCGTGAAAGGCGAAGGAATCGAGACGTGGTAGCGACTTCCCTGGTGCTCGTCGCGGCACTGCTGCATGCAACCTGGAATACCCTGGTCAAGTTCAGTGGCGAGCGTCTGCTGGTGATCGCCAGCATGGACAGCGTGGCACTGGTGTTTGCCCTGCTCATGGTGGGTTTCGTCCAGCCACCGCCGCTGGACATCTGGCCGTGGTTGCTGGCCTCGGCGTTGTGCGAACTGATCTATCGCTTTCTGCTGATCCAGGCCTACCGGGTGGGTGATCTCGGTTTGGTCTACCCCTTGATGCGCGGGCTGTCGCCCCTGGTGGTGCTGGCCTTGACCCTGCTCTTCGGCGGCGAAGACCTCAGCAACCGGCAGGTCATCGGCATCCTCCTGATTCCCTGTGGCATGGCCTGCCTGCTCTGGCGCGGAGGCGGCGGCGAGCGCCTGCCATGGAGCATGTTGCCGGTGGTGGCACTGATCGGCCTGTGCATCGGCAGCTACACCTGGCTCGACGGCCAGGCTATCCGGCGCTGGGCGCAGCCACTGGATTACCTGGTGTGGTTGACGCTGGCCTCTTCCCTGCCGTTTCCGCTGATTGCCGGCGTCGCCCGGCGCGCGCCGTTCGTGCAGTTCTGGCGCACGCAATGGAAGCTGGGGCTGGCGGTCGGGGTCTGCGTATTGCTCAGCTACGCTCTGGTGCTGTGGGCCATGCATCTGGGCTCGGTGGCGGAGGCAGCGGCATTGCGCGAGATCAGCGTGATCCTCGTGGTGCTGATGGGCATGCGCTACCTCAAAGAACCTTTTGGCGGGCCCAGGCTCTTAGCCTGTGCGCTGGTGCTGGTCGGCATGCTGGTGATGAAGCTCTGAGCGCACTTTTTTCGATTCTGACAAGGACCTGAACCATGACCGTCGCTTTCTGGTGCGTACTGATCGCCCTGATGCTGCCTTACGTCTGTACCAGCATCGCCAAGTTCAGCAGTGGCTTCAATCTGCGCCACAACCATGATCCACGGACTTTCCTCTCCGGGCTGGAAGGGCTGCCCGCACGCGCCAACGCGGCGCAGATGAACAGTTTCGAGGTGCTGCCGGCGTTCATCGCCGCAGTGCTGATCGCCGATATCGTCGGCAATGCCGAACAGGTGACCCAGGACGTGCTGGCGGTGTTGTTCATCACCAGCCGGTTGCTCTACATCATTTGCTATCTGGCGGACTGGGCGGCGCTGCGCTCGCTGGTGTGGTTCGTGGGGATTGGCCTGATTGCGGGGTTCTTTATCGCTTCGGTCTGACTTGAGGGCCTCATCGCCGGCAACGCCGGCTCCCACAAGGTCCCGCGGTGTACGCGATACCTGTGGGAGCCGGCGTTGCCGGCGATGAGGGCCTTAAGAACAACTTCTTACTTGGCTTCGGTCTGAGGCACAGCAGGCAACGCCGCACCCTTCGGCCACAACAACCAGATCTGCCCCGCCTGTTTCATATCCCCGGCCAGCTTGCCCGCCGCTTCACCCGTACCCCAGAACAGGTCCGCCCGGACCTCCCCGGTAATCGCTCCGCCGGTATCCTGCGCCGCTACGGGGCGCACCACCGGGCTGCCATCCGGACGGGTGGTGGACAGCCATAGCAGGCTGCCCAAGGGAATCACCTTGCGATCGATCGCCACGCTGTAGCCCGCAGTCAGTGGCACGTTGAGCGAACCACGCGGTCCTTCGTTGCTGTCCGGGCGGGTGCCGAAGAATACATAGCTCGGATTGCTCGCCAGCAGTTCCGGAACCCGCGCCGGATTGGCCTGGGCCCAGGCATGGATGGCGCCCATGGTGACTTCTTCCTTTTTCAATTGGCCTTGTTCCACCAGCCAGCGCCCGATTGGCCGGTACGGATGTCCGTTCTGGTCGGCGTAGCCAAGGCGCAGTTGGCGGCCATCCTCCAGTTGAACCCGGCCCGAGCCCTGGATCTGCAGGAATTGCAGGTCCATCGGGTCGGTCAACCAGGCCACCACCGGTGCCTTGGCGCCCTGGCGCTGGATCACTTCGGCGGTGTCGTAGGGCTTGAGCACGCGTCCTTCGAGGCGGCCGCGCAGGCGCTTGCCTTTCAGTTCCGGGTAGACGCTGTCCAGATCCACTACCACCAGGTCCTCGGGGATGCCGTAGACCGGCACATGGGCCTGCTCGGTCCGGCTGGTGCTGCCCGGATAGACCGGTTCGTAGTAACCGGTGATCAGGCCGGTCGCGTTGTTTTCGGCGTTGCGCAGGCTGTAGACCTCAAGCCGTGCGCCGAGGAATTCGCCGATCTGCCGGGCATCGGCCGGTACGCTCGCAGCGGCGCCGCAGGTCTCGGCCCAGACCGCATCGCGCTTGAGACGCTCGCAGGCGCTGCGCCAGGCCTCGAAGCCGGCCACCAGGTCGCTGTCGCTGACGGTCGGCAGGTCTTTCCAGGTGGCATGGGTATAGGTGGCGATTGGATGCGGCCTGGACTTTTCCGGGGCGCCGCCGTTGCAGCCGGCGAGCAAGGCGCAAAGGGAGAGGGTCCAGCCGAGGCGGCGCAAGGGCAGTTTCATGCAGTATTTCCTTGGTGGTTGCCGCGCTGATGGCGGTTTGCGAACAACCATGGTTTTGTTAGGGGTATTGGTCTTTGCCGGTCAGGCGAGGATACTGGCCGCCTTTTTCCCGTGAGCCGATGACCATGATGCTCAAACGTTGTTCCGTCGTACTGCTGGCCTGTCTCACCCTGACCGCCTGTGGCGGCGTCGATCCGGACTCGCCGCTGGGCCAGCGCAAGGCCATTTTCAAACAGATGCTCAAGACCAGTGAGGACATGGGGGGCATGCTGCGCGGGCGCCTGGCGTTCGACGGGCAGAAGTTCGCGGACGGGGCAGTCAAGCTCGATGCGTTATCCCACGAGCCGTGGAAACATTTCCCACAGGTCAAGGAGACGGATGATACCAGCGCGCGGGCAGATGTCTGGGAGAAACAGGCGCGCTTCCAGGACCTGGCCCGGCAGTTGGAAAAGGCGACGGGGGAGTTGGTCGAAGCGACCAGGGCCCAGCCTTTGCAGGCTGCTGCGGTGCAAGGGCCGATGGACAAGGTGGAGGCGGCTTGCAAGGCCTGTCATACGGAATTTCGTAACCATTGATGTTCTTGGGACCGCTTTGCGGTCCTTTCGCCGGCAACGCCGGCTCCACAAGTGAACCCTGTGGGAGCCGGCGTTGCCGGCGATGAGGCCCTTCAGGCCAACCTATTTCTCCAATTCTTCCACCGCCGCCTGCAGCTCCTTGTTCGCCTCGGCCAGCTTGTCCTTGCGCTTGTTGATCTTCTCCGCGTCGCCTTTCTTCATGGCCTTGTCCAGGTCCTTCTTGCGCTGCGCGACTTCATGGCGGGCATCCAGCACTTTCTGCTCGCGCTCCTTGCGCAGCCCGGCGTCGGTGCAGTTGGCCTGCACTTCGCTCAAGGCGCGTTCCAGGCCCGCCTGCTGCTCGGTATTGCCGTGCAGGCGGGCCTGTTCGATCTGGGTGCTGATGTTCTGCTGTTTGGCGGCGCAGCCGGTCAGGCCCGGCTGTTCCTCGATCGCCAGGGCCGGCGCGGCCAGCACGGCACACAGGGTGAAGAGGGCCAGTGGGGAAATCGGTTTCATTAATAGCTCCGTGGTCGGGCAAGCAGAAAGTGAGATGCTGCCCTGATCGACGGGATTTAGAAACCCTGGATCGCTTCATCGCCCAGATTGGCTGCCAGATGCCTGACCTGCGGATGCTGGAAAAACGCCACCAGTTGCGCGGCCCGATTCGGCCCCACGCCTGCTTCCCGTTGCCATTGCAGCGCATCCCGCGCGGTCAGTTGCGCCCATGACTCACCCAGGTCCAGCGCGCGGGGCGCGGGTACGCCCAAGGCGCGTATCCACTGCTGGAAGGGCCTCTCGCGACCTTGCTGGAAGGTGCGATGCAACTGCTCGCTGCGGCGCCCGGCGATGCCGTCGATACGGCGCAGGTCTTCCGGCTGCAGCGTGATCCAGTCCGCCAGGCTGTTCAATTGCCCGGCTTCCATCAGTTTGCGCCAGGTCCCGGGACCGACGCCTGCCAGGTTCAGGCCACGCTTGCCGGCCAGCCATTGCAGGCGTTCGAGGAACTGCTCTTCACACCCCGTCGTTGGCTGCCAGCAGCTCAGGGCATGGTGCTCGCCGTCCTTCGGTGGTTGCGCCGGGGCGAGGCGCGGGCCGCGTTGTGCGACGTGATCGACCTGCGGAATCGTCAGCCCTGCCAGGCTCAGGACGATCTGGTCTCCCGCCTGGATATCCAGCTCTTTCCAGCGCTGCAGCGAACCGGTACTGACCTGGCGGACCAGGCGATCATCCAGGCGCACCGGTTCCAGTTGGAGCACCGGCGTGATACGCCCGGTCCTTCCTATGCGGAACTCCACCGCGCGAACCTCGGCCAGTGCCTGGGCGAAAGGGTATTTCCACGCTGCGCTCCAGTGCGACGAGCCCGCTTGCCAGCGTGCACCCGGCGGCTGCCGGCGCTGCTGCAGGACCACACCGTCGCTGGCGAAGGGCAGCGGCGAGCGATACCAGTGCTGGCGCCAGTGCGCGGCTTCGTCGAGGTCTTTTACCGGCTGGCTGAAGCGCTCGCTGTTGGGCAGGCCGAAGCTGGCGAGCAGGGCGAAGCGTTGGCGCGGATCCTGCGGGCCGTTGGGCCAGGCCCAGATGAACAGGTCGAGACCGGCGGCGTCTTCGCTGCTGATCTGCTGCCGGGCCATCAGCCCGGCGACCCGGCTGCGCAGGTTGAGGCTGCCGGCCCGGGCCTGGATATGCCCGTCCACGCGCCAGAACAGTTCGCCTTGCAGCGTCAGGTCGCGTGGGCTGGCCAGTTCGCGCAGGCCGGCGGGCAGCGCCGGGATATGCCGGCTCCAGTCATGCCCGTGGATGCCGTCGCCGCGGCTGATGATCTGCAGCAGCCGGCCCCGACGATAGACCAGGGTGACCGCTACACCATCCACCTTGGGCTGGATCCACAGGTCTTCACGGCCTTTGAGCCAGGCGCTGACCGCCTGTTCATCGGCGAGCTTGTCGAGCCCGGTGTGCGGCACCGGGTGACGCAGCGGCCCGGTAGCGGAGGCCAGCGGGTTGCCCGGCGTCACCCCGCTTCCCGGGAAACATGCGCGCAGGCGTTGCAGGCGCGCCGCGTATTGATCGTAGATTTCGTCGCTGACCTTCGATTCGCCAGCGCCATGGTAGGCGGCATCCCATTCGCTGATGCGCGCCTGCAACTGGTCGATACGCGAGGCGGCGATGCTCTCCGACCAGTCGGGACAGTGGCCGGCGAATACGAAAGGGCTGAAGCACAACAGCAGCAGGGCAGTGATTCTTGACATGCGGAGCGTCCTTGCTCTTCGGAAAGGTCACGCCAGCCTAGGAAGCCCGGTGCTAGATGGCCCGCCCGGTTTTGTCAGCCCTTGTTTCGCAGAAAGCAAAAAGCCCCGGCCAGAGCACTGGCCGGGGCTTTCCTGAAGCGATTACCGGGTATTACAGGCCGGCGGCGGCGCGCAGCGCGTCAACGCGGTCGGTACGTTCCCAGGTGAAGGTGGTGAAGGTGTCGTCGCCGACGGTCTTCTGCTGCGGAGTGCGGCCGAAGTGACCGTAGGCCGCGGTTTCCTGGTACATCGGGTGGAGCAGGTCGAGCATGGTGGTGATGGCGTAAGGACGCAGGTCGAAGCACTCGCGCACCAGCTGGACGATCTTCTCGTCGGAGATCTTGCCGGTGCCGAAGGTGTTCAGCGAGATCGAGGTCGGCTGGGCCACGCCGATGGCGTAGGAGACCTGGATTTCGCAACGCTCGGCCAGGCCGGCGGCGACGATGTTCTTGGCAACGTAGCGACCGGCGTAGGCCGCCGAACGGTCAACCTTGGACGGGTCCTTGCCGGAAAACGCGCCGCCACCGTGACGGGCCATGCCGCCATAGCTGTCGACGATGATCTTGCGCCCGGTCAGGCCGCAGTCGCCCACCGGGCCGCCGATGATGAACTGGCCGGTCGGGTTGATGTGGAACTGGGTGCCCTTGTGCAGCAGTTCTGCCGGCAGGGTGTGCTTGACGATCAGCTCCATCACCGCTTCCTGCAGGTCTTTCTGCGAGACTTCGGGATTGTGCTGGGTGGACAGCACCACCGCGTCGATGCCCACGACCTTGCCGCCTTCGTAGCGGCAGGTGACCTGGGACTTGGCATCCGGACGCAGCCACGGCAGCAGGCCGGACTTGCGCGCTTCGGCCTGGCGCTCGACCAGGCGGTGGGAGAAGCAGATCGGCGCCGGCATCAGCACGTCGGTTTCGTTGCTGGCGTAGCCGAACATCAGGCCCTGGTCGCCGGCGCCCTGGTCTTCCGGCTTGCTGCGGTCGACGCCCTGGGCGATGTCCACGGACTGCTTGCCGATGATGTTCATGACTGCGCAGGTGGCGCCGTCGAAGCCGACGTCGGAGCTGTTGTAGCCGATGTCGGTGATGACGTTGCGGACGATGTCTTCCAGATCGACCCATGCCGAGGTGGTGACTTCGCCGGCGATGATTGCGACACCGGTCTTCACCAGGGTTTCGCAGGCTACGCGGGCGTATTTGTCTTGCGCGATGATGGCGTCCAGCACCGCGTCCGAAATCTGGTCGGCGATTTTGTCCGGATGCCCTTCAGATACGGACTCGGAGGTGAAAAGGGAGTATTCGCTCATCTCGACGGGTTCCTGAATTTACTGATGGTGAGTGTTGCCAGCCGGTCGCTGGAAATGGCGGACCTGGAGCTGGAAACCATTACGTAGGCCTACATAGAGGCTGTCTCCGGGAACCAGTCCCGCAGCGCACGCCCAACGAAGCAGGTCGTCCTGTTCAAAGCCCAGCCAGAGGTCGCCGCAGGCTTCGCGGGCCCACCCCTGGTCGTGGCTGCACAACTCGGTAAGCAACAGGCTGCCGCCTGGTTTGACGCGTTCGGCCAGTTGCCCGAGGGCGGCGGCCGGATCGCTGAAGTGGTGCAGGACCATGTTCAGCACGACGCAATCGGCCTGGCCTTCGGTATTGCCAAGGGCATCGGCCAATTGCAGGTTTACATTAGCCAGGCGCTCGCGCTGGCACACCTGGCGCGCCAGTTCAAGCATGGTCGGGCTGTTGTCCAGCGCGGTGACCCGGGCGAAGCGCCGGGCCAGCTCGGGCAGGAATTCGCCGTCGCCCGGGCCGACTTCCAGGGCCGTGGCGCCAGGTTCGAAGCTCAGTTTATCGAGCAGGGCCAGGAGGCTTTCCCGGTACTGGGCCAGGCCGGCGATCAGGTCCTGCTGGGCGCGGAACTTCTCTTCGACGCGCAGGAAGAAGTCCTGGCGGGTGGCCGCGCGGCGCTGTTGGACCTGGTGGATCCGCGCCTGCATCTCGCCGGACAGCGGCAGGCCGTCGACTTCCTCGAGCAGCGCGGCGTGCAGCTTGCCGCCGAGGCCGAGGCTGTCGGGCAGGGCGCGGCGGTAGAAGATCGCGTTGCCTTCGCGGCGAGTCGCCACCAGTTCGGCCTGGGCCAGCACCTTCAAATGGTGGCTCATGCCTGACTGGCCGATGGCGAAGATCTGCGCCAGCTCCAGCACGCCGAAGGAATCGTTGGCCAGGGCGCGCAACACGTTCAGGCGCAGGGAGTCGCCGCCGGCCTTGCACAGGGCGGCCAGGCGTTCGCTTTGCTGCTGATCGGGAACGGTTACGGGGCTATTCATAGGGGCGGCAGTCTAGTCAGGGCCAGCGGGCGTCGCAAGTTCAATATCAAAAAGTTTTGATATTGCGCGATGAGCGGAGGGAAAAGCCCCGGCCGGGCCGCTGTTTTCGGCTGTTTCGTCGGTCAAACCAGGGAATCGGCCGTCGATCGCAGGAAAATCGTTCCACTTCGACCATCCGTGATTGCCCCGGAAGGTATGCCTGGGCGAAAATAGCCGCCTTTTTTCCGTCAGTTCCTTTTCAAGTTCCAGGAGACAAGCGATGCCGAGCCGTCGTGAGCGTGCCAACGCCATTCGTGCACTGAGCATGGATGCCGTGCAAAAAGCCAACAGCGGCCACCCCGGTGCCCCCATGGGCATGGCGGATATCGCCGAGGTGCTGTGGCGTGATTTTCTGAAGCACAACCCGGCCAACCCGTCCTTCGCCGACCGCGACCGTTTCGTCCTGTCCAACGGCCACGGCTCGATGCTGATCTATTCGCTGTTGCACCTGACCGGCTACGACCTGTCGATCGACGATCTGAAAGGCTTCCGCCAGTTGCACAGCCGCACCCCGGGGCACCCGGAGTTCGGTTACACCCCGGGCGTCGAGACCACCACCGGCCCGCTGGGCCAGGGCCTGGCCAACGCCGTCGGCTTCGCCATCGCGGAAAAGGTCCTGGGTGCCCAGTTCAACCGTGAAGGCCACAAGGTCGTCGACCACAACACCTATGTGTTCCTCGGCGATGGCTGCATGATGGAAGGCATTTCCCATGAAGTCGCTTCCCTGGCCGGTACCCTGGGCCTGGGCAAGCTGATCGCCTTCTACGACGACAACGGCATTTCCATCGACGGCGAAGTCGAAGGCTGGTTCACCGACGACACGCCGAAGCGTTTCGAAGCCTACAACTGGCAGGTCATCCGCAACGTCAACGGCCATGATGCCGACGAGATCAAGACCGCCATCGAGACCGCCCGCAAGAGCGAGCAGCCGACCCTGATCTGCTGCAAGACCATCATCGGCTTCGGCTCGCCGAACAAGCAGGGCAAGGAAGACTGCCACGGCGCACCGCTGGGCAACGACGAAATCGCCCTGGCCCGCAAGGAACTGAACTGGAACTACGGTCCATTCGAAATCCCGGCCGACATCTACGCCGAATGGAACGCCCGCGAAGCCGGTGCCAAGGCCGAAGCCGAGTGGAACCAGCGTTTCGACGCCTACGCCGCGGCCTTCCCTGAGCTGGCCAGCGAGCTCAAGCGTCGCCTGAACGGCGACCTGCCTGCCGACTTCGCCGAGAAGGCCGCTGCCTACATCGCCGAAGTCGCGGCCAAGGGCGAGACCATCGCCAGCCGCAAGGCCAGCCAGAACACCCTGAACGCCTTCGGCCCGCTGCTGCCTGAACTGCTGGGCGGCTCCGCCGACCTGGCCGGTTCCAACCTGACCCTGTGGAAAGGCTGCAAGGGCGTCAGCGCCGAGGACGCCAACGGCAACTACATGTTCTACGGCGTGCGCGAGTTCGGCATGACCGCGATCATGAACGGCGTCGCCCTGCACGGCGGCCTGGTTCCGTACGGCGCGACCTTCCTGATGTTCATGGAATACGCCCGTAATGCGGTACGCATGTCGGCCCTGATGAAGCAGCGCGTCATTCATGTCTACACCCACGACTCCATCGGCCTTGGCGAGGACGGTCCGACCCACCAGCCGGTCGAGCAGCTGAGCAGCCTGCGCGGCACGCCGAACCTGGACACCTGGCGTCCGGCCGACGCCGTCGAATCGGCGGTGTCCTGGAAGCATGCCCTGGAGCGCAAGGACGGTCCTTCGGCGCTGGTCTTCTCGCGTCAGAACCTGCAGCACCAGGACCGCGACGCCCAGCAGATCGCCGATATCGCCCGTGGTGGCTACGTCCTCAAGGACTGCGCCGGCGAGCCCGAGCTGATCCTGATCGCCACCGGTTCCGAAGTGGGCCTGGCCGTCCAGGCGTTCGACAAGCTGAGCGAGCAGGGCCGCAAGGTCCGCGTCGTGTCGATGCCGAGCACCAGCGTGTTCGATGCCCAGGACGCCGCCTACAAGCAATCGGTTCTGCCGGTGCAGGTGGGTGCGCGTATCGCCATCGAGGCCGCCCATGCCGACTTCTGGTACAAGTACGTCGGCCTGGAAGGTCGCATCATCGGCATGACCACCTACGGTGAATCGGCTCCGGCCGGCGCACTGTTCGAGGAGTTCGGCTTCACCCTGGAAAACATCCTGGGCACTGCCGAAGAGCTGCTGGAAGACTGATGTAATACATCCGCGGGCGCTGTCGCTCGCAATCGCGGGCAAGCCCGCTCCCGCAGTGGCCGCAAACCCTGTGGGAGCGGGCTTGCCCGCGATTGAGGCGACGCCAGTCCTGCGGCTTGCGCCGCTAATCCGTTCCGTGAGCCCCCAATGCCCCAACCGCGTCCCTACAGAGTTGCACTCAATGGTTATGGCCGTATCGGCCGTTGCGTCTTGCGCGCACTCGTCGAGCGCGGGGCGAAGGCGGGCTTCGAGATCGTCGCGCTGAACGATCTGGCCGACCAGGCCAGCCTCGAATACCTGACGCGCTTCGACTCCACCCATGGCCGCTTCCCCGGCGAGGTGAGGGTCGATGGCGACTGTCTGCATATCAATGGCGACTGCGTGAAGGTCCTGCGCAGTGCCACTCCCGAGGGCATCGACTGGGCGGCGCTCGACGTCGACCTGGTGCTGGAATGCTCCGGGGCCTACAACACCCGTGCCGATGGCCAGCGCTTCCTAGACGCCGGCGCGCCGCGGGTACTGTTCTCGCAACCCATGGCCAGCGAAGCCGATGTCGACGCCACGGTGGTCTACGGCATCAACCAGGATTGCCTGGATGGCAGCGAGACCCTGGTTTCCAACGCGTCCTGCACCACCAACTGCGGCGTGCCGCTGCTGCGGGTGCTGGACCAGGCGTTCGGCATCGACTACGTGTCGATCACCACCATCCACTCGGCGATGAACGACCAGCCGGTGATCGACGCCTATCACCACGAGGACCTGCGCCGCACCCGTTCGGCCTTCCAGTCGGTGATCCCGGTGTCCACCGGTCTTGCCCGCGGCATCGAGCGCCTGCTTCCGGAACTTGTCGGGCGAATTCAGGCCAAAGCCGTGCGTGTACCGACGGTGAACGTGTCATGCCTGGACATCACCCTGCAGACAAGGCGCGATACCACGGCTGCCGAGGTCAACCAGGCGCTTCGCGAAGCTGCCCTGGACGGGCCGCTGCGGGGGCTCCTGGCCTACACCGAGCTGCCCCACGCCAGTTGCGATTTCAACCATGACCCGCATTCGGCCATCGTCGATGCCAGTCAGACCCGTGTTTCCGGCCCCCGTCTGGTGAACCTGCTGGCCTGGTTCGACAACGAATGGGGGTTCGCCAACCGTATGCTCGACGTTGCCGATCATTTTCTGCGCGTCGTGGACAACCGCCAACGCACCACCAGCAAACAGCCCTGAAGGACTGCATTCATGACCGTTTTGAAGATGACCGACCTCGACCTGCAAGGTAAGCGCGTACTGATCCGCGAAGACCTCAACGTCCCTGTTAAGGACGGTGTGGTTGCCAGCGACGCGCGCATCCTCGCTTCGCTGCCGACCATCAGGCTGGCCCTGGAGAAGGGCGCGGCGGTGATGATCTGCTCGCACCTGGGCCGTCCGACCGAGGGTGAATTCTCCGCCGAGAACAGCCTGAAGCCGGTCGCCGACTACCTGAGCAAGGCCCTGGGCCGTGAAGTGCCGCTGGTTGCCGACTACCTGGACGGCGTCGAGGTCAAGGCCGGCGACGTCGTGCTGTTCGAGAACGTGCGCTTCAACAAGGGCGAGAAGAAGAACGCCGACGAACTGGCGCAGAAATACGCCGCACTGTGCGACGTATTCGTCATGGACGCCTTCGGCACCGCGCACCGCGCCGAGGGTTCCACCCATGGCGTGGCGAAATTCGCCAAGGTCGCTGCTGCCGGACCGCTGCTGGCGGCCGAGCTGGACGCCCTGGGCAAGGCCCTGAAGGCCCCGGCCAAGCCGATGGCCGCCATCGTTGCCGGTTCCAAGGTTTCCACCAAGCTGGACGTGCTGAACAGCCTGAGCCAGGTCTGCGACCTGCTGATCGTCGGTGGCGGCATCGCCAACACCTTCCTCGCCGCTGCTGGCCACAAGGTCGGCAAGTCGCTGTACGAAGCCGACCTGGTCGAGACCGCCAAGGCCATCGCCGCCAAGGTCAACGTGCCGCTGCCGGTTGACGTGGTAGTCGCCAAGGCCTTCGCCGAAGACGCCGAAGCCACCGTCAAAGCGGTTGCCGACGTGGCCGACGATGACATGATCCTCGACATCGGCCCGCAGACTGCCGCGCAGTTCGCCGAGCTGCTGAAGTCGTCGAAGACCATCCTGTGGAACGGCCCGGTCGGCGTGTTCGAATTCGACCAGTTCGGCAACGGTACCAAGACCCTGGCCAAGGCCATCGCCGACAGCGCCGCGTTTTCCATCGCCGGCGGTGGCGACACCCTGGCAGCCATCGACAAATATGGCGTGGCCGCTGATATCTCCTACATTTCTACCGGTGGCGGCGCGTTCCTCGAATTCGTCGAGGGCAAGGTCCTGCCGGCCGTGGAAGTGCTGGAACAGCGGGCCAAGGCCTGAGTCGCCGGGGTACTGGCAAAGGGAGCGAACCGATGATCAAGCGACTGTCCCTGATGGTCATGACCGCCGCGCTGGGCGCCTGCTCCAGCGCGCCCGAGTCCGCTTCCGACAAGCCGGCCGCCGTCAAGGGCGGCTGCTACCAGTCCGAATGGCAGGCCGAAACCGTACCGGTGATCAGCAAGCGCGTCGGTCCGGACGGCCTGGAAAAATACGACGAAGAACATCAGCGCCAGGCCAAGGGTTGCCCTTGATCGGCTGAGGTCAACCTGTCGCCTGCTTTGTGGTCTGCTGGAGGAAGGGAATGAAAGGCGTTCTGGCCGTGATGGCCTTGGCGTTACTCGCGGGATGCGCAAGCTTCAGGTCCGCTCCCCCGGTGGCCGACAACTGGACCACCTGGATCTGCGACAGCAAGGCCCAGGTGCTTTGGCGTGCAGTGGGCGACGATATGGACGTACGCCTTGGCGGCGGCGACCAGGTCTACCGGCTCAAGCCCGAGCCGGCGGCTTCCGGGGCGCTGTACAGCGACGGCGTGCTGGCCTTCCACACCAAGGGCGACGAGGGTCTGGTGTACTGGGTCGCAACCGACGATTTGATAGGGCGGGGCTGCAAGGCACCGTGACTGGCCGGGCCGGCCTTGCGTGCCGGCCCACACTACTTGAACAGCAACCGCCGCTGCGGCAGGCTTGCACGAAATAACGACGCTTGTCGGGAGAGAGATACACAATGGCACTCATTAGCATGCGCCAGATGCTGGACCACGCCGCCGAATTCGGTTACGGCGTTCCGGCTTTCAACGTCAACAACCTCGAGCAGATGCGCGCCATCATGGAAGCGGCCGACAAGACCGACTCCCCGGTGATCGTCCAGGCTTCGGCCGGTGCCCGCAAATACGCCGGCGCGCCGTTCCTGCGCCACCTGATCCTGGCCGCCATCGAAGAGTTCCCGCACATCCCGGTGTGCATGCACCAGGACCACGGCACCAGCCCTGACGTGTGCCAGCGTTCGATCCAGCTGGGCTTCAGCTCGGTGATGATGGACGGCTCGCTGCGTGAAGACGGCAAGACCCCGTCCGACTACGAATACAACGTCCGCGTAACCCAGCAGACCGTGGCTTTCGCCCACGCCTGCGGCGTTTCCGTGGAAGGTGAGCTGGGTTGCCTGGGCAGCCTGGAAACCGGCCAGGCCGGTGAAGAAGACGGCGTCGGCGCCGAAGGCATCCTGGATCACAGCCAGATGCTGACCGACCCTGAAGAGGCTGCCGACTTCGTCAAGAAAACCCAGGTCGACGCCCTGGCCATCGCCATCGGCACCAGCCACGGTGCCTACAAGTTCACCAAGCCGCCGACCGGCGACATCCTGGCGATCGATCGCATCAAGGCGATCCACCAGCGCATCCCGAACACCCACCTGGTCATGCACGGCTCGTCCTCGGTGCCACAGGACTGGCTGGCGATCATCAACGAGTTCGGTGGCGACATCAAGGAAACCTACGGCGTACCGGTCGAGGAAATCGTCGAAGGCATCAAGCACGGCGTGCGCAAGGTCAACATCGACACCGACCTGCGCCTGGCCTCCACGGGTGCGATCCGTCGCTTCCTGGAGCAGAACAAGTCCGAGTTCGACCCGCGTAAATACTTCGCCAAGACCGTCGAAGCCATGCGTGACATCTGCATCGCGCGTTATGAGGCCTTCGGCACCGCGGGCAACGCTTCGAAGATCAAACCGGTCTCGCTGGACGAAATGTACCTGCGCTACGCCAAGGGCGAACTGGCCGCCAAGGTCAACTGAGTTCGGCTTGCGTGATGAAAAGGGACTGCCTGTGCAGTCCCTTTTTTATCGCCTGCGAAAACGCTCAGAACCGCAGCTCCCACAGGGATCGAGGCGGCAGTCATATTACTTCTGGACAGACCGTTAGTCGGCGAACGATCTATTGGCTTTGTGCCAGCTTTAGATTTGTAACACTCGGGTCTAGAGTGGAAAGCGGCAGAATTTCAATTGAAAGACTGACGCTCGTTGCCACATAGAGAAGCAGCATGGAATGCGCTCAAACCCCTGCACAAGAGGAAGCGTCAACACTGTTGGTGGTTGATGACTACCCGGAAAACCTGACCAGCATGCGTGCCTTGCTGGCCCGTCAGGATTGGCAAGTATTGACGGCGTGCTCGGGCATCGAGGCGCTGAGTACCTTGCTCGAACATGAAGTCGATCTGGTCTTGCTCGATGTGCAGATGCCGGGCATGGACGGCTTCGAGGTCGCGCGCCTGATGCGCGGCAGCCAGCGTACCCGCCTGACGCCGATCATCTTCCTCACGGCCAACGAACAGAGCCAGGCTGCGGTGCTCAAGGGCTACGCCAGCGGTGCCGTGGATTATCTGTTCAAGCCCTTCGATCCGCAGATTCTCAAGCCCAAGGTGCAGGCCCTGCTCGAACAGCAGCGCAACCGCCGCGCCTTGCAGCGCCTGACCCGCGATCTGGAAGTGGCCCGTGCCTTCAATGCCTCGGTCCTGGAAAACGCTGCCGAAGGCATTCTCGTGGTGGCCGAGAACGGCACCATCCGCTTTGCCAACCCGGCCATTTCCCGCCTGCTGATGGCTTCCGTTGACCAACTGGAGGGAGCGTGCCTGCTGGATTTCGTGCTTTCGCCGACGGCGAACCAATGGCGGGACTCGGCCTTCTACCTGGCCTACCTGGAGCGCGATATCTATCGACTGCATGACGCGGTACTGCGCACCAGCAATGGCCAGGCCGTGTCGGTGGCGCTGTCGTGCGCGGCGTTGCCGGGGGAGCAGCGCGCCATGGTGGTCACCGTCCTGGACATGTCGGTGGTACGCAGCCTGCACCAGCAGCTCGAACAGCAGGCGGTCACCGATCCGCTGACCGGTCTGCTCAACCGCCGCGGCTTCTACCAGGCGGCGGAAAGCGCGCTGGTGCGCAGCGAGCATTCGGAAAAGCATCATGCGCTGATGTATCTGGACCTCGATGGCTTCAAACGGGTCAACGATTCCCTCGGTCATGAAACCGGCGACCAGGTGCTGCACTGGGTCGCCGAGCAACTGAAGGACTGCCTGGGCGGTCACGGCATATTGGCGCGCATGGGCGGCGACGAGTTCACCGCGTTGCTCGACGACCTCGACTACCCGGAGCAGGCGGCCCGCTTCGCCGAGAAGTGCATCGAGCGCATGTCCATCCGCCAGCACATCGACGGGTTGGAGGTGATCCTCGGGGTCAGCATCGGCATCGCCGTCTACCCCGATTGCGGCGCCAACCTGGACAACCTGTTGCGTGCCGCCGACACGGCGATGTACGCGGCGAAGCAGGCCGGCCGCCAGCAATACCGCTATTACGACGATGACCTCAACGGCCGCGCGCGCTCGCGGCTGATGCTTGAAGACAGCGTGCGCGCGGCTGTCGACAACCAGGATTTCACCTTGGTGTTCCAGCCCCAGGTGGCCTTTGCCGATGGCCGCCTGCGTGGCTTCGAGGCGCTGCTGCGCTGGCGCCACCCGAGTGTCGGCGACGTACCGCCGGGGTTGTTCCTGCCGCTGCTCGAAGAAGCGCGCCTGATCAACCGCCTGTCCAGCTGGATCTACTGCCAGGGCGCCGAACAGCGGCGCTTGTGGTGCGGGCATTTCCCCGACGAACTGACCCTGGGCATCAGCCTCAGCAAGGTGCAGTTCGGCATGCCCAACCTGGTCGAGGAGCTGGCTCAGGTCATCGCCGCCGTGGGGCTGGCGCCCCGTCAGCTTGAAGTGGAAATCGCCGAAACCTCGCTGACCGACGATATCGACCTGGCCCTGCGCCAGTTGCATCGATTGCGTGAGCTGGGCGTGCGTGTCGCGCTGGATGACTTCGGTGCCGGCAACTGCTCGCTGCGCCTGTTGCGCGACCTGCCCATCGACACGCTCAAGCTCGATCGCCACCTGGTGGCGCTGTTGCCCGAATCCGAAGCCAACATGGCGCTGGTGCGCTGCGTCATCGAGCTTTGCCGGCAATACAACATCGGCGTGATCGCCGAAGGCGTGGAAACCCTGGAGCAGGCGCACTGGCTGCGTGAGCACGGCTGCCAGTATGTGCAGGGGTTCCTTGTGGCCCGCCCGGTCACCGCCGAGGAAGCGGGGCGCTTCCCGGTGTTTTTTGACTGGCAGTCGTTGTAGTTGGGTACACTGCCGCCTTCGTTCCGTCGTTCGCCGCAGCCATGACCGTCCTCAAGTACCTGCAAGCCTACCCGCCCGCCCTGCAAGACCAGGTGCGCCAGTTGATCGCCCGCAATCAGCTGGGCGATTACCTGCAAAAGCGCTACCCCGGCCGGCATGAGGTGCAGAGCGACAAGGCGCTGTACGGCTATGCCCAGGCACTCAAGCAGGAGCACCTGCGCAATGCGCCGAACCTGGACAAGGTGCTGTTCGACAACCGCCTCGACCTGACCCACCGCGCCCTTGGCCTGCACACCGCGGTGTCGCGGGTGCAGGGTGGCAAGCTCAAGGCAAAGAAGGAAATCCGCATCGCCTCGCTGTTTCGCGACGCGGCGCCGGAATTCCTGCGGATGATCGTGGTGCACGAACTGGCGCACCTCAAGGAGGCCGAGCACAACAAGGCCTTCTACCAGCTCTGCGAATACATGCAGCCCGGCTACCATCAACTGGAGTTCGACCTGCGTGTCTACCTGACCTGGCGCGACCTGCCGGGCAATCAGTGAGTCAAGGAAGCCTTTGCATGGAAGTGAGCAAGACCAAGAGCAGTTTCTACCGTCGGCTGTACGTCGCCTGGCTGATCGACAGCCAGACCGCCGCCAGCGTCCCCGCGCTGATGGCCGCTACCGGCATGCCCCGGCGCACCGCACAGGACACCATCGCGGCGCTGGCGGACCTGGACATCGTCTGCGAATTCGAGCAGGAGGTAGGGGCGCGCAATCACGCCGGGAATTACCGGATCCGCGATTGGGGGGCGATCGACAAGGGCTGGATCATCCAGAACCTGCGGGTGATTCGGGAGGTGTTGGGGTATCCCTGATCTTCCAGGCCTGCACAGATCCCTTGTGGGAGCGGGTTCACCCGCGATTGCGATGTTGGATTCACTACAGCAATCGCGGGTGAACCCGCTCCCACATTGACCACGATCCGCTTCAGGTCCTGCGCATACCGATGTGCGGAATCCCGTCTTCCAGATAGGCCTCCCCCACCACCTCGAACCCGTGCTTGCGGTAATACCCCTGCAGATGCGCCTGGGCCGAGAGGTAGACCGGTACGTCCGGCCAGTTTTCCTGGGCTTCCTTCAGCGCCCGTACCATCAGCTCATGCCCCAGCCCCTGGCCACGCCCTGCTTCGGCGATCACCACACGGCCGATCACCACGTCGCCACCCTGGGACGTCGGGTCGAGCAGGCGCAAATACGCTACCAGCTGATCATCCTGCCATGCCATCAAATGGCAGGTGTCTCCGGACAGATCCTGCCCGTCCAGGTCCTGGTACGGGCATTTCTGTTCCAGCACGAACACTTCGTTGCGCAACCGAAGCACGGCGTAGAGCTGTTCCTTGCCCAGGTCGGTATGATGTTTGCAAAGCCAGTCGATGGACATGTAGGCATCTCTCAGTGGGTACGCGTCCGAGGATAGCCCGTTGCGCTATCCAGTCGAAGGTAAAAGTGTGCGCAAGACCGGCAGGAATAGAGGCACATGGCTATTATTTGCTTCTCCCACCCGGATGGATGTTTGTGTAAGTTAGCGACATTGCACTTCCCAGCGGTCAAACCACAACGCGGAGCCCTCCGCTATAGGATTTGAGCATGCCCTTGCTCCGAGTCTTGTGTTTGCTTGGAATGTTGTCAGTTACCCCGGTTCACGCCGAAAAACTCCGCCTCGTCGCCGACGCCTGGCCACCCTTCACCGATGCCAGCATGGAGCAGGGCGGGCTGGCCACGGCGCTGGTCAAGGCGGCGCTGGAACGCGCCGGCTATGCCAGCGACTTCGAGCAGGTGCCCTGGGCACGGGCCCTGGTGGGGATTGGCGACGGACGCTACGACGTGCTGATCAACGCCTGGTACAACGACTCGCGAACGCGCATCGGCCAGTTTTCCGACGGCTACCTGGCCAACCGCATCCGCCTGCTCAAGCGCAAGACCGACGCGATTCACTACGAGCATCTGTCCGACCTCTACCCGCATTCCATCGCCGTGGTCCGCGACTACGCCTATTCCAGCGATTTCGATAACGACCTGCGTTTGCAGAAGGTCCCGGTGCGCAGTTTCCCGGTGGCCATCGGCATGCTGGCGGCAGGACGGGTGTCGCTGGCGGTTGAGGACGAATATGTCGCCAGCTGGTTCCTGCAGCAGGAGCGCAGCAACGCCAAGGACCTGGTGGAGTTCTTCGGCAAGCCGGTCAGCGAGAACAGCCTGCATATCCTGGTCAGCCTCAAGCATCCGCGGCACGAGCAGATCGTTGCCGGGTTCGACAAGGCCATCGCCGCGATGAAGGCCGATGGCAGCTACGCGAAGATCCTCGAGCACTTTGCCTTCAGGCCGGAGTCCCCTTGATCAGGTGAGCGGCCAGGGTGCGCAGGGGGCCGAGGTGACGGGCGATGAGTGCCAGTTGGGTCTGGACCGTACGCAGGTTTTCGTCCATTTCCTCGGGCATCTGTTCCAGCTCGGCGGCCAGGGCTTCCTCGGCATCGCTATGGATCGCCACGGGTTGCTTGCCGGCCAGGCCCGTGGCGATCTCGTCGAGGCTCGCCGCCAGCTTCGCCGCTGCGCCATCGATCAATTGCGCGTGGGCCTCGGCGGGCAGGGTGCTTTCGCGGTGTGCGCCAAGGGCGGAGAGGTAGCTGAGCAGGGTATGGGAGAGCACCAGGAAGCGGAAGCCGGTATCGGCCTCTTTCCTGAAGTGGCCGGGCTCCATGAGCATGTTCGACAGCGTGGTCGATAGTGCCGCATCGGCGTTGTGCGCGTTGCGCCGGGCCAGGCGGTAGGCGAGGTCGTCCTGCTTGCCCCGGGCGTATTGCTGCATGATCTGGCGCAGGTACAGGCTGTTGCAGGTCAGGGTATTGGCCAGCACCTTGTTCAGGCGCCGGCCCTGCCAGTCCGGGAGGAACAGGAATACCGCCAGGATCGCGATCAGGCTGCCCACCAGGGTATCGAACAGGCGCGGCAGGAACAGGCCGTAGCCGTCGCCGATCTGGTTGAAACAGAACAGCACCATCAGGGTGATCGCCGCTGTCGCGAGGGTATAGCGGGTGGTCCGGTTGACGAAGAACACCACCCCTGCCGCCACCGCGAACAGCGACTGGATCACCGCGCTGGGGAACAGGTCGAACAGCGCCCAGCCTACCGTCAGGCCGATGGCCGTACCGATGATCCTCTGCACCAGTTTGCGCCGTGTCGCCCCGTAGTTGGGCTGGCAAACGAACAGGGTGGTAAGGATGATCCAGTAGCCCTGCGTCGGGTGGATCAGGTGCACCATGCCGTAGCCGATCGATAGCGCCAGGGGCAGGCGCAGGGCATGGCGGAAGATCAGCGAGGTGGGCGTCAGTTGCAGGCGCAGGCGGGTCCAGACGTCCTTGAGGTTGCGTGGCGAGCGGTCGAGCAGGCTGGAGTCGGTGTTGTCGGCCAGGTTGTCCGGATTGCTGGCATCGCTGAGCAGGCGGTCCAGTGTCGCCAGGTTGGCCGCCAATGCCCGCAGCGAGCGGAGCAGGCCGCGCCAGGCCGGGTTGCTCTGGATGCGCAGGTGTTCCAGCGAGGCATGCAGGTCTTCCAGGGCTTCGGCGAAGTTGCTGTTGAACACGAAGGGCTGGCGCAACTGGATCGATGTCGACAACTGCTGGCAGGCGCTGCCCTGCTGGCGCAGCAGGCGCTGGCAGCGGAACAGCACGTCGCTGTGGAAGAAGGCTTCGGTCAGGGCGTTGTACGGGTAGTGCGACGAACTGGCCCGCTCGTGGATGTCCTGGGCAAGGAAGTACAGCTTCAGGTAACGGCTGACCTTCGAGCTGGGCCGGCCATTGCCGACCCGGTGCAGGATGATTTCCTTGGCGCTGTTCAGCGCCGCCACCACCTTGCCATTTTGCTGCGCCAGTTCCAGGCGGCGGGCCTCGACGTCCAGGCCGCGGATCGGCTCGAACAGGGTGGCCTTGAGCTTCAGGTAGGTGCCCAGTTCACGGAACAGCCGCGCCAGGCTCTGCTGTACCGGCTGGTTGGAGAACAGGGCTTGCCACAGCACCGAGAGCAGCCCGTACCAGGCTGCGCCGGCCACCAGCAGCAGCGGTTCGTGCCAGAAGTCGGCGACTTCGCCACCGCGCTGGTCGACGCCGATCATGGTGTAGACCGAGAGGATCAGCGTGGCCTGGGCAATCGCCCCGTAGCGCTCGCCCAGGGCGCCGAGCATGGTCAGGCTGAAGGCTGCCAGGGCCATGGAGATCACGAAGATCCACGGGTAGGGGAACAGCAGTTCCACCGACAGCGCGGCGACGGTAAAGCACACCAGGGTCACCGCCAGGGCATTGAGGCGGCCCTGCCAGCTATCGTCGGTTTCCGCCAGGGCGCTGGCGATGATGCCGAGGAACAGTGGGATCAGCAGGTTCATCTGGTCCTGGTACCAGCACAGCGCCATGCTGCCGGTCAGGGCGATCAATACCCGGATGCTGTAGCTGAACTTGTCCAGCGCCCACAAACGACGCAACGATTGACGCAACGAAGAGGAAGACATGATCGACGACGGGCCTGCCGGGCGGGGTTCTGGATTGAGCGGTCAGCGCGACGCAAAGTTGTCGCGCAGGTCACGTACAGCAAAATGCGTTCCGTGATAGCCGCTGATTCTAGACGAACTGCGCCGCCGCGTAAGCAGAGGCCCAGGCCCACTGGAAATTGAAGCCGCCCAGGTGCCCGCTGACGTCCAGCACCTCGCCGATGAAGTACAGGCCCGGGCTTTTCAGCGACTCCATGGTCTTGGAGGACACCTCGCGGGTATCGACCCCGCCCAGGGTCACTTCGGCGGTGCGATAGCCTTCGGTACCGGCCGGTACCAACTGCCAGTTGCCCAGCTTGTCGGCGACCTGGCCCAGTTCGGCCGGGGTGTACTGCTTCATCGGCTTGGACACGAACCAGGTTTCCGCCAGCAGGTTGGCCATCTTCTTGGTGAAGATCTCGCCCAGCAGGGTCTTCAGTTCGCTGTTGGGGCGTTCGGCCTGTTGCTGTTGCAGCCAGGCCAGGGCGTCGTGGTCCGGCAGCAGGTTGATTTCAACGGTGTCGCCGGCCTCCCAGAACGAGGAAATCTGCAGGATCGCCGGGCCGCTCAGGCCGCGGTGGGTGAACAGCAGGTTCTCGCGGAAACGGGTGCCGTTGCAGCTGGCGATGCAGTCCACCGAGGTGCCGGACAGCTCGGTGCACAGGGCCTTGAGCTGGTCGGTGATGGTGAAGGGCACCAGGCCGGCGCGGGTGGCAAGTACGCTGTGGCCGAACTGGCGGGCGACCTGGTAGCCGAAACCGGTGGCGCCGAGGGTCGGGATCGACAGGCCGCCGGTGGCGATCACCAGCGACTGGCACTGGAACGGGCCGGCGCTGGTAGCCAGCTGGTAGCCGTAGTCGGTTTTTTCGATCTGCTCGATGCGGGTGTCCATGCGCAGGTCGGCGCCGGCAGTGGCGCACTCGTCGAGGAGCATCTGCAGGATGTCGCTGGACTTGTTATCGCAAAACAGCTGGCCAAGCTTCTTTTCGTGATAGGGCACGCCGTGCCTGGCGACCATCTCGATGAAATCCCACTGGGTATAGCGGGCCAGGGCGGATTTGCAGAAATGCGGATTCTGCGAAAGGAAGTTGCCCGGCTCGGTGTACATGTTGGTGAAATTGCAGCGTCCGCCGCCGGACATCAGGATCTTCTTGCCCGGTTTGTTGGCGTGGTCCAGCAGCACGACCCGACGGCCACGGTTCGCGGCGGTCAGGGCGCACATCAGGCCGGCGGCGCCGGCGCCGATGATGATCACATCGGTGGAGTGCATGAGTTTTTCTCTGGATAGTTAGGCCCTCATCGCCGGCAACGCCGGCTCCCACAGGTATCGCGTGCACCGCAGGCCTTGTGGGAGCCGGCGTTGCCGGCGATGAGGCCCTCAAAGGCTCAGATGATCCGGACCTTGAGCGAGCGCCCCTTGATCTTGCCGCTGTTGAGCCGTTGCATGGCCTGCCTGGCCAGGGCCCGCTCCACGGCGACGAAGGCCTGGAAGTCGAAGATGGCGATCTTGCCGACCTTCTTGCCATCGATCCCGGCATCGCCGGTCAGTGCGCCGAGGATATCCCCGGGTCGCAGCTTGTCCTTGCGTCCGGCCGCGATGCACAGCGTCGACATCACCGGCACCAGCGGTTCGCCGGCCTTGCTCTTCAGGCTGTCCAGCTGTTCCCAGCGCAGCGGTTTCTTTTGCAGGTCTTCGATGGCCTTGGCGCGGTGGCCTTCGGCCGGGGCCACCAGGCTCACCGCCAGGCCTTTCTCGCCAGCCCGGCCGGTACGCCCGACGCGGTGTACATGGATCTCGGCATCCCGCGCCAGCTCGACGTTGATCACCATGTCCAGGGCATCGATATCCAGGCCGCGGGCGGCCACATCGGTGGCGACCAGCACGGACAGGCTGCGGTTGGCGAACACGGTCAGGACCTGGTCGCGATCACGCTGTTCCAGGTCGCCATGCAGCGCCTCGGCGGCGATGCCCTTGGCTTTCAGGTGGTCCACCAGTTCCTGGCATTGCTGCTTGGTGAAGCAGAAGGCCACGCAGGACTGCGGGCGGAAATGGCCGAGCACGCGGGTCACGGCGCTGAGGCGCTCTTCGGGGGCGATCTCGTAGAAGTGCTGCTCGATCTGGCTGTCGTCATGCAGCGCCTCGACCTTTACCTGCTGCGGATCGCGCATGATCGACGAGGCCAGTTGCTTGATGCCGGCCGGGTAGGTGGCGGAGAACAGCAGGGTCTGCCGGCGCTTCGGGGTCTGCCCGACGATATCGCTGATGGCATCGATAAAGCCCATGTCGAGCATGCGGTCGGCTTCATCGAGCACCAGGGTATTGAGCCCGTCCAGCACCAGGGTGCCCTTGCTCAAATGCTGCTGCACCCGGCCCGGGGTGCCGACGATGATATGCGCACCGTGCTCCAGCGACGCGATCTGCGGGCCGAGGGACACGCCACCGCACAGGGTGAGGATCTTGATATTGTCCTCGGCGCGGGCCAGGCGGCGCAGTTCCTTGGCGACCTGGTCGGCCAGCTCGCGGGTCGGGCACAGCACCAGCGCCTGGCAACCGAAGTAGCGCGGGTTGATCGGGTTGAGCAGGCCGATGCCGAAGGCGGCGGTCTTGCCGCTGCCGGTCTTGGCCTGGGCGATCAGGTCCTGGCCCTTGAGGATGACCGGCAGGCTCTGGGCCTGGATCGGGGTCATCTGGGCGTAGGCGAGGGCGTCCAGGTTGGCCAGCATGGCGGCGGACAGCGGCAAGGTGGCGAAAGCGGTGGCGTTGGTGGTCACGAGGCGGGCCTGCAAAACAAAATGTCGCGCAGTGTACCAGCCTCATGGCCATTCGCCCTAAGGCTCGATGTCGGCCTCCTGACGAGGTGCACGCCTTCCATCGGTCTTCGCCAGCTGCAGGAAGATCGCCGCCGCGAGCATGGCCATCAGGCCGATGGTGACGAAGGTCAGCTGGAACGCGCCGAGAGTGGTTTCCACGCCTTCGGCGCTGCCCGCTGCGGTGAAACCGCCGAGCAGGGCGCCAGCGCAGGCCACGCCAAGGCTCAGGGACAGCTGCGCGACCACCGACAACAGGCTGTTGCCGCTGCTGGCGCTGGCGTCGTCGAGGTCGATCAGGGTTACGGTGTTCATCGCGGTGAACTGCATCGAGTTGATCGCCCCGAGAATCCCCAATTGCATCAGCAGCACCGCGTGCGGGGTGTTCTCGTTCACCAGGCCCAGGCTGGCGAGCATGATCCCCAGCAGCAGGGTGTTGCCGGTGAGAATGGTGCGGTAGCCAAAGCGCTCGATCAGCGGCCGGGCGATGGACTTGGCGAGCATCGCGGCGGCGGCCAGGGGAATCATGCTCATCCCGGCCTCGGCCGGCGAGTACCCCAGGGCCACCTGCAACAGCAGTGGCACGAGGAAAGGCAAGGCGCCGCTGCCAAGGCGGGCGAACAGGTTGCCGAGGATACCCACCGAGAAGGTGCGCACGCGGAACAGGCTGGGCGAGAACAGTGGCGCCTCGATGCTTCCGGCGCGCAGCCAGTAGGCGGCCAGGCAGGCCATGCCGGCGAACAGCAGCAACATCACCCGCAGGTGTGGCAGGTGCAGTTCGCCCAGGCCCTCCATGGCGATGGTGATCAGCACCATCGCCGCGCCGAACAGGACGAAGCCGATGCCGTCGAAGCGCGTGCGCGAAGAGCCGCGCAGGTCCGGGATGTACTTCCATACCGCATAGCAGCCGAGCACACCTACCGGCAGGTTGAGCAGGAAGATCCAGTGCCAGCTGAGAATCTCCACCAGCCAGCCGCCCATGGTCGGGCCGATCAACGGGCCGAGCAGGCCGGGAATGGTGATGAAGCTCATGATCCGTACCAGTTCCGAGCGCGGGTAGGCGCGCAGCACCACCAGCCGGCCCACCGGCAGCATCAGTGCACCGCCAAGGCCCTGGACGATCCGCGCGGCGACCAGCATGCCCAGGGTATTGGCTGCGGCGCAGAGCAAGGAGCCGATGCTGAACAGCAGGATGGCGCCAAAGAAGATGTGCTTGGTGCCGAAGCGGTCGGCGATCCAGCCCGAGGCGGGAATCAGCAGGGCCACGGTGAGCATGTAGGCGATGATCACCGACTGCATGCGCAGCGGGTCCTCCGCCAGGTCCCGGGCCATGGCCGGCAGCGCAGTGTTGAGGATGGTGCCGTCGAGTGACTGCATGAAGAAGGCGATGGCCACGACCCAGGGGATCCAGCGGGCGGTGGTCGGGTCGAGGGCGATACGGTCTGGCATGGGAAATCCTTTCAACAGCTGTCGCCGAACCCTGTGGGAGCGGGTTTACCCGCGATTGCGTCGGTGAATCCAGCATTGCAATCGCCGGTGAACCCGCTCCCACAGGTTCATGGTGCGTCAATCACAATGTGAGGGTAAGCCGTTTGACCAGCGCCCCCGGCAAATGACTCGATCCGGTCTGCCGCTGCCCGTAGGTGCTGGCCGACAGCAGCATCTCCCGTTCCTGGGTCAACGCTTCCAGTTGCGAGCCCAGGAGACTGTAGACGCTGTCATCGAAGCGCATGGTGCTGACCGGTGCCTGGATCTCGCCGTTCTCCACCCAGAAGCAGGCGAAGCGGGTCAGCCCGGTCATGCGTGCCGCCGGCTGGTCGGAGTAGTTCAGGTACCAGAGGTTGTTGATGTACAGCCCGGTGCCCAGCGCCTTCAGTACATCAGCCTGGGCCAGGTCGCCCGCCGCCATGCTCAGTGCGCTGGGCGATTCCCAGGCCTCGGCGCCATTGGCCTGCCGCTGGAATTCGGCGGCGCTGCGGGCGCAGGTCAATTGCTCCAGCGCCCGGCCCTGGTCGATCAGGCGCAGGTCGCTGCGCGGATAACCTTCGCCGGAAAACGCCGGGCTGATCGAGCCGCTGACCTGCTCGGCAATGCTGACCAATGGACTGAGGGTCGCTTCGTCGGCATAGAGACGCTGCAGCGGGCAGTTCTTGTTGGCCACCGCCTGCGCCGAAAAACCGCCCCAACCGAGCAGGTCGACGATCTCTTCCATGGCCGACGGGGCGAAATAGGCGCGGTATTGGCCGGGGGCCAGGGTCTTCAGCGGCCGCCCCAGGTATTCCAGTTGCTCGCGGGCGCGGGCCAGGCGCCGGTCCAGTTCCTGCGGGTCCCAGACCTGGCCCGCGTAGTTGGCCTTAACCGCCTGGCCATTGGCGTGGAACAGGCTCCAGTCGAAGTTGAAGCTATTGGCCTGGTGCCAGCCGAATGCCCCATGGGAACTGGCGAACCCCCGGCAGATCGGCCCGGCGGCGAGGATCCCGACCAGATCCAGATCGCCGGCGCCGGCCTCGATCCGGGCCAGTACCTCGGCGTTGTCCGGCAGCGGCGCCTGTTGTTGGTGCCGGCTGTCCCAGGCCTGTTCATTGAGTTGCAGGTAGGGATCCTGCGGGATCAGCGGCAGCGTCTGGCGCAGTTGCTCCAGGGCTTCTGCCAGGCGCTGGCGGTCGATCTCGTGGTCGCCGCTGAGGGTCAGGCGCAGATCGGCCTGGCGGCCCTCGGCGATCAGTTTCAGGCTCGCCGAGGACTGCTGGACGTCGCCCGCCTGCCGGACCTTGGCGTGGTTGAGGCGAATGAACTGCGAACGCTCGCCGGCATAGCTCAGGGTGAACTGCTCGGGGGGCCGCACGTTGGCGCGCAGCCAGTCGACCAGGCTGTTGAAACCGTCCAGGAAATGGTCAGCCATCAGGCGTCTCCTCCGAATACGTCGATCTGGCTGAACACGCAGGCCGGCGAGGCATGGCCGACCCGCACCACCTGGTTCGGCTCGCCCTTGCCGCAGTTCGGCGTACCGAGGACCTGGAAGGTGCCGGCGTCGCCGACCGCACTGAGGTTGCGCCAGAAGTTCGAGGAAATGCCACGGTAGTTGGGGTTCTTCACTACGCCCTTGAGCTCGCCGTTCTCGATCAACTGGCCCCATTCGCAGCCGAACTGGAACTTGTTGCGCGCATCGTCGATGGACCAGGAGCGGTTGGTGCGCATCAGGATGCCTTTCTCGATCCCGCCAATCAGTTGTTCCAGGGACTTGTCCCCGGGCTCGACATTGAGGTTGGCCATGCGGTCGATGGGCGCCCGGTTCCAGCTGCACGCACGGCTGTTGGCGACGCCGTCGAGGCCCGAGCGGAACTGCGACAGTGCGCCGCCCAAGGGCCGTACCAGCAAGCCATCGCGGATCAGGAACTGTCTGATCGCCGGGGTGCCGTCGTCGTCATGGCTGTAGCTGGCCAGTTCTTCGCTGATCTCCGGGTCGAAGGTCACGTTGAGCAGCTTCGAGCCGTATTGCAGGTGGCCGAAGTCGCTGGCCTTGACGAAGCTGGTGCCGGCGTAGTTGCGCTCATCGCCGAGGATGCGGTCCAGTTCCAGCGGGTGACCGATGGATTCGTGGATCTGCAGCATCATCTGGTCGGGCATCAGCAGCAGGTCGCGCTGGCCGCTCGGGGTATTGGGTGCCAGCAGCAGTTGCAGGGCCTCGTCGGCGATGCGTTTGCCGGCCCCCGGCAAGCCGCAACGCTGGATCACGTCGAAGCCGCCCTGCTGGCCAAAGTTGTCCCGGCCCAGGGTGCGGGTCTGGCTGTCGCTACCGTCGAAGGCGGTAACCCCGAAACCCGGGAAGACCAGGCGCTGGGCGCGGCGCAATTCGGCGCCCGCGCTGTTGAGGTAGATCTGCTCGACCGTGCTCAGGCCGAGGCTGACCTGCCAGTTCACCAGGCGTTCGTCCGCCGGCACCGACGCCGATTCCTGGTTGAGCAGCTCGAAGCACTCGGCAAGGGACGGGAAGGCGCTGTCCATGTCCGGCGAGAGGTAATCGGCGCGGGCCGTGGCGACGGGCTGGTCGCGCAGGTCCAGCAGGGCGTGGGCGGCGATTTGCCGGGCCAATGCTTCGGCGCGGTCCAGCGCCTGTTGCAGGCCGCTTTGCGACAGGTCGGCGGTGGCCGCGTAGGCTTCCACGCCACTGACCCGCACCGTGAGCATGGCGCCTTCGTCACGCCCCAGGCTGGGCGGTTCGGCGACATTCTTGCGCACCGACAGATGCTGGTTGGACTGGCGCACATGGCGCAGGGAGAAAAACTCGCCGCCGCTGCGCAGCGCGGCGAAGCGCTGACGCAACAGCGTGGTGGAATCGAACATGCGCAGAGCTCCTGAAGTGCAGGCGGCTCTCCTTCAGAACCACCCTTCCTGCATGCCCGGGCAGGTGTCGTCACGTGCTTCGAGCAAAGCAAGGTCATTATGGCAGGGAGGTACTTCCCAGGTGAGGAAGAATCGTGCTGCCTGCAACTTGCCTTTATAGAAGTCGTGGTCCGCCTCGCTGGCCGTGGCCAGGCCCTGTTCGGCGCGAATCGCCTGTTCCAGCCAGCGCCAGCCGATCACGCAATGCCCGAAGGCTTTCATGTACAGCGCCGAGTTGGCCAGGGCCAGGTTGACCTTGCCCGTCGCCATATCACCGAGCAGGCCCAGGGTCACGCCTTGCAGCCGGTTCAGCAGTTGCTCCAGCGGCTGGCGCAGGGCGTCCAGTTGCGGGTGCTGGTGGGCGCGTTCGCAGGTCCCGGCAATCAGGCGCACCAGTTGCTTCAGGCCGGCGCCGCCGTTCTGCGCCAGCTTGCGCCCGAGCAGGTCGAGCGACTGGATACCGTGGGTACCTTCATGGATCGGGTTCAGGCGGTTGTCGCGATAGTACTGCTCCACCGGATATTCACGGGTATAGCCATGGCCGCCGAGGATCTGGATCGCCAGTTCGTTGGCCTTCAGGCAGAACTCCGAAGGCCAGGACTTGACGATGGGCGTCAGCAGGTCGAGCAGTTCGTGGGCCTGCTGGCGGGCCTCGGGCGTCGCGGCGGTTTGCGTGTCGTCGAACAGCCGTGCGGCGTACAGGCCCAGGTCGAAGGCGCCTTCCACATAGGCTTTCTGCGCCAGGAGCATGCGCTTCACATCCGCGTGGGCAATGATCGGCACTGCGGGGGTGGACGGGTCCTTGTTATCGAGCGGGCGGCCCTGCGGCCGCTGGCGCGCGTAGTCGAGCGAGTACAGGTAGCCGGCGTAACCCAGCATCACTGCGCCCATGCCGACACCGATGCGTGCCTCGTTCATCATCTGGAACATGCAGGCCAGGCCCTGTTGCGGCTTGCCCACCAGATAGCCGACGCACTGGCCATTATCGCCGAAGTTCAGCGCAGTCGAGGTGGTACCGCGCCAGCCCATCTTGTGGAACAGTCCGGCCAGCGTCACATCGTTGCGCGGGCCGAGGCTGCCGTCGGCGTTGACCAGGAACTTGGGCACGATGAACAGGGAAATGCCCTTCACGCCAGGCGGCGCATCCGGCAGCTTGGCCAGGACCATATGCACGATGTTTTCCGACAGCGGATGGTCGCCGCCGGAAATGAAGATCTTGTTCCCGCGCAGGCGGTAGCTGCCGTCGGCGGCAGGCTCGGCGCGGGTGCGAATGTCCGCCAGGGACGAGCCGGCGTGAGGTTCGGTCAGGGCCATGGTGCCGAAGAAGCGCCCGTCGATCATCGGCTGGAGGAACAGGCGCTTCTGTTCCTCGGTGCCAAAGCTCTCGATCAGGTTGGCGGCGCCCATGGTCAGGAAGGGGTAGGCCGTGGTTCCGGCGTTGGCGGCCTGAAAATGGGCAAAGCAGGCCTGGGACAGCAGGGTCGGCAACTGCATGCCACCCGCCTCGAAGTCGCGGTTGGCATTCAGGAAGCCGGCTTCGAGGAAGGCATCCACCGCCGGTTTCACCTCCGGGATCAGCACCGCCTCGCCGTTCTCGTAGCGCGGCTCGTTCTCGTCGCCCTTGCGGTTATGCGGGGCGAAGTACTTCTCGGCGATGGTGCGTGCCGTGGTCAGCGCGGCGTCGAAGGTCTCGCGGCTGTGCTCGGCAAAGCGGTCGCGGCGGGTCAGGGCCTCGGCATCCAGCACTTCATAGAGTTCGAACGCCAGGTTGCGGGCGCTGAGCAGGGTCTCGGTCATGGCGGCGGTCCTTGAGTCGGGGGTGGGGCGAGTCTAGGAGGCCGGGGCGGGGACTGCACAGGGAAATAGGTTTGGGTGATGGTGGGGTAGAAGGGGGGCTTGTCTGGCTAGGGTGTTGTGGCTGGTAGGTGCATGTCGGTAGATCTTCAGCGTACTTGAGATCGAGCGCCGCCCGCGCGGCGCATCGCCGGCAACGCCGGCTCCCACATTTGTTGCAACGTACCATGGCCTGTGAGATCTCCGTTGCCAGCCCTTGGATGTTCGGCGATCTACCGCGGGGAAGCTGTTGAGCTCGGCGCTATATCGAGTCGGACAAACAAGGCGGTCAACTATGGCCTGACAGACATAGGTACGTTGCAACAAATGTGGGAGCGGGTTCACCCGCGATGCGCCGCGCGGGCGGCGCTCGATCTCAGGGGCGCCGCAGGGCTAAAGGCGAGCGCTTTCTGGGCGACAAAAAACGGGGCGGGCTTCGCGAACCTCCTTCAGAAGTCCACGAAACCCGCCCCGCTTTTTTCCCTTCGACTATCAGCCGATAGTCATCAGGCTCGCGTTACCTCCCGCTGCAGCGGTGTTCACGCTCAGTGCCCGCTCGATCACCAGGCGCTCCAGCGCTACCGCAGTCTCACCCGACGACAGGCCATGCACGCCAACGATCGCGCCCGGACGCTTGGCGATCTGCTCGCAGATGCCGCGCAACTGGTCGGAGTCGCCGTGGTGCAGGACGGCGTCGAAGTGCACGTCTTCCTTGTTCCAGTCGCTGACCAGCTTGATCCGCGCCTGGACTTCCTTCGGCAGGCGCGAACGCACCGACTTGCCCGGCTCGCCATCCAGCACCACGGCCGAACTGCCCACCGCCAGCACCGCCGCCAGTTGGGTCAGCAGGTCGGCTTCGTTGTCGGCCAGGCACAGTACGTGCTCGCGCGGCAGAATGCTGTAGCTGTTGCGTTCGCCGGTCGGGCCGGCCAGCAGGCGGGTGATGCCGCTCTGGGACTGGCGGGCGAATTGCTCGCAGGTTTGCACCAGGTCGCTGTGCTGGGCGCTGGAGGCCCAGGCCTTGAAGGCTTCGAACGGCTTCAGCAGGACGTCGCGCAGCTGGCTGTCCGGTTTGTTGCCGGCGTCGCCACGCTGGAACGACTGCTCGATGGCATCCGCCGGACGGGTCGACAGCAGGCGGTACAGGTACAACGGGCCGCCGGCCTTCGGACCGGTACCGGACAAGCCCTCGCCGCCGAACGGCTGTACACCGACCACGGCACCGACGATGTTGCGGTTGACGTAGACGTTACCGGCATGGACGTTGTCGATGACCTTGGCGATGGTCTCGTCGATGCGGGTGTGCACGCCGAGGGTCAGGCCGTAGCCGGTGGCGTTGATCTGCTCGATCAACTGGTCCAGGTCCTTGCGGTTGTAGCGCAGTACGTGCAGCACCGGGCCGAAGATCTCGCGCTTGAGATCGTCGAGGTTTTCCAGCTCGATCAGGGTCGGCATGACGAAGGTGCCGCGCTTGCATTCGGCGCTGTCGGCGATGGCCACCTGATACACCGGACGGCCTTTCTCGCGCATGCCCTGGATGTGCTTCTCGATGCCGGCCTTGGCTTCGGCGTCGATTACCGGGCCGATGTCCACCGACAGGCGCTCCGGGTTGCCCAGGCGGCTTTCGGCCATGGCGCCCTTGAGCATTTCGATCACGCGGTCGGCGGAATCTTCCTGCAGGCACAGCACGCGCAGGGCCGAGCAACGCTGGCCGGCGCTGTCGAAGGCCGAGGAGACCACGTCGATCACCACCTGCTCGGTCAGCGCCGAGGAGTCGACGATCATGGCGTTCTGGCCGCCGGTCTCGGCGATCAGTGGGATCGGGCGCCCCTGGTTATCCAGGCGTCCGGCGATATTGCGTTGCAGCAGGCGGGCGACTTCGGTGGAGCCGGTGAACATCACGCCTTTCACTCGATCGTCGCCGACCAGGCGGGCACCGACGGTTTCGCCGCGGCCCGGAAGCAGTTGCACGACGCCTTCCGGAATACCGGCTTCGAGCAGCAGGCGCACGGCCTGGGCCGCTACCAGCGGGGTCTGTTCGGCGGGCTTGGCCAGTACCGGGTTGCCGGCCGCGAGTGCGGCAGCCACCTGGCCGCTGAAGATCGCCAGCGGGAAGTTCCACGGGCTGATGCACACCACCGGGCCCAATGGGCGGTGGGCGTCGTTGCTGAAGTCGTTGCGTGCCTGCACCGCGTAGTAGCGCAGGAAGTCGACCGCTTCGCGGACTTCGGCAATGGCGTTGGCGTAGGTCTTGCCCGCTTCACGGACCAGCAGGCCCATCAGCGGCTGGATCTCGGCTTCCATCAGGTCGGCGGCGCGTTCGAGGATCGCGGCGCGCTCGGCCGGTGGCGTGGCCTGCCAGATCGGTGCGGCATTCAGCGCGCACTGGATGGCGTTATCGACGTCGGCGACCGTGGCTTCCTGGACATGGCCGACCACATCGCGATGGTCCGCCGGATTGAGCACCGGTACCGCAGCTTCCTGGCTGGCCGCGCAGCCCAGCAGCGGTTCTGCTTTCCAGGGCGAGTGCGCAGTGGCGAGAAGCGCGCAGGACAGCGAGGCCAGGCGATGCTCGTTGGCCATGTCGATACCGGCCGAGTTGGCCCGCTCGCTGCCGTACAGGTCACGGGGCAGCGGAATGCGCGGGTGGGGCAGGCCGACGTTGCCTTCCTGGGTGGCCATGCGTTCGATGGTGGCGACCGGGTCGGCGACCAGTTCCTGGATGGAAATCGAGTGGTCGGCGATACGGTTGACGAAGGACGTGTTGGCACCGTTTTCCAGAAGGCGGCGGACCAGGTAGGCCAGCAGCGTTTCATGGGTCCCGACCGGGGCATACACCCGGCACGGACGGTTCAGCTTGCCATCGGCGACCTTGCCTACGACCTGTTCGTACAGCGGCTCGCCCATGCCGTGCAGGCACTGGAATTCGTACTGGCCCGGGTAGTAGTTCTGACCGGCGATATGGTAGATGGCCGACAGGGTATGGGCGTTGTGGGTCGCGAACTGCGGGTAGATGGCTTCCGGCACCGACAGCAGCTTGCGCGCACAGGCGATGTAGGACACGTCGGTGTACACCTTGCGGGTGTAGACCGGATAGCCTTCCAGGCCCTCGATCTGGGCGCGCTTGATCTCGCTGTCCCAGTAGGCGCCCTTCACCAGGCGGATCATCAGGCGATGGCGGCTGCGGCGGGCCAGGTCGATGACGTAGTCGATCACATACGGGCAGCGCTTCTGGTAGGCCTGGATGACGAAGCCGATGCCGTTCCAGCCGGTGAGTTGCGGTTCGAAGCACAGGCGTTCGAGCAGGTCCAGCGACAGCTCCAGACGGTCGGCTTCCTCGGCGTCGATGTTCAGGCCGATGTCGTATTGCTTGGCCAGCAGGGTCAGGGACAGCAGGCGCGGATACAGCTCTTCCATCACCCGCTCGTACTGGGCGCGGCTGTAGCGCGGGTGCAGTGCCGAGAGCTTGATCGAGATGCCCGGGCCTTCATAGATGCCGCGACCGTGGGAGGCCTTGCCGATGGAGTGGATGGCCTGCTCGTAGGAAGCCAGGTACTTCTGCGCGTCGTGCTCGGTCAATGCGGCTTCGCCGAGCATGTCGTAGGAATAGCGGAAGCCCTTGGATTCGAACTTGCTCGCATTGGCCAGGGCCTCGGCGATGGTCTCGCCGGTGACGAACTGCTCGCCCATCAGGCGCATGGCCATATCGACGCCCTTGCGGATCATCGGTTCGCCGCTCTTGCCGATGATACGGCTGAGGGACGAGGTGAGGCCGGACTCGTTGTGGGTGCTGACCAGCTTGCCGGTCAGCAGCAGGCCCCAGGTAGCGGCGTTGACGAACAGCGACGGGCTGTTGCCCAGGTGCGGCTGCCAGTTGCCGGTGCTGATCTTGTCGCGGATCAGGGCGTCGCGGGTGCCTTTGTCGGGGATGCGCAGCAGGGCCTCGGCCAGGCACATCAGGGCCACGCCTTCCTGGGACGACAGGGAGAATTCCTGCAGCAGGCCCTGGACGATACCGGCACGACCGCCTGCACTCTTCTGGTTGCGCAATTTTTCCGCGATGCCGGCAGCCAGCTTGTTGGTGGCTTCGGCCTGGGCGGCCGGCAGGCGTGCCTGCTCCAGCAACATCGGCACCACTTCCTGCTCTGGGCGGCGGTAGGCGGCGGTAATGGCCGCGCGCAGCACCGATTGCGGCAGGATGCTTTCGGCGAATTCGAGGAAGCACTGGTGGCTGTGGTCGGGCTGTACGTCGCCCGCGTCGTCACCGATAGGTCCGGCCTGACCGTTGAGCTCGGTCAGGGTGGCGCCACCCTCCAGCTTCTCCAGGTAGTTGAAGATCGCTTGCTTGATGAGCCAGTGTGGCGTGCGGTCGATGGACTGCGCAGCGGCCTTCAGTCGCTCACGGGTAGGGTCGTCGAGTTTGACCCCAAGGGTGGTCGTCGCCATTTCTTATCCTCGTTATTGCCACTGGGCCGTGGCTAAGCTGGCGCCAAGATTAGCCGGGCACGTTTCCGGGTGCAACCTAGTGCAACCCAATTTTTTGCGGACGGCGGTGCAACTCATCCGGCCGCCGAAAACCCCACGACAGAAACGGCTTTTAGTGGTGCGTTTGCTTATGAAAAAGGTGTTTTTTGCGCCGAAAAGGAGCAAGAAGGCGCTTTAGTGGGAAATTTCATACAGGGTGCAACTAGCTTTGTAAAAAAGGTTGCACCGAATTTACGTTGTGGCATAGGGTTCGCCGCCTGGGTGCAACCCCACGAGGGTTGTTGCTACATAAAAACAAACGCCAGGGCGCAATACATGACAGCAAGCAATCCCATCACGATTACCTTCGTGATCTACATCGCGGCAATGGTGCTGATCGGCTTCATGGCCTATCGCTCCACCAAGAACCTTTCCGACTACATTCTCGGCGGCCGCAGCCTCGGCAGCGTGGTGACCGCACTTTCCGCCGGCGCCTCGGACATGAGCGGCTGGCTGCTGATGGGCCTGCCGGGCGCCATCTACATGTCGGGCCTTTCGGAAGCCTGGATCGCCATCGGCCTGACCGTGGGTGCCTACCTGAACTGGCTGTTTGTCGCCGGCCGCCTGCGCGTGCAGACCGAGCACAACGGCGATGCGCTGACCCTGCCGGACTATTTCGCCAGTCGTTTCGAAGACCAGAGCGGCCTGCTGCGGATCATCTCCGCAGTGGTGATCCTGGTGTTCTTCACCATCTACTGCGCGTCCGGCATCGTCGCCGGTGCCCGCCTGTTCGAAAGCACCTTCGGCATGTCCTACGAAACCGCCCTGTGGGCCGGTGCCGCAGCGACCATCGCCTACACCTTCGTCGGCGGCTTCCTTGCGGTCAGCTGGACGGATACCGTGCAGGCCGGCCTGATGATCTTCGCCCTGCTGCTGACGCCGATCTTCGTGCTGCTCGCCACCGGCGGCGTAGACACCACCTTCCTCGCCATCGAGGCGCAGAATCCGGCCAACTTCGACATGTTCCGCAATGCCAGCTTCATCGGCATCATCTCGCTGATGGGCTGGGGCCTGGGCTACTTCGGCCAGCCGCACATCCTCGCGCGCTTCATGGCTGCCGATTCGGTGAAGTCGATCGCCAATGCCCGTCGCATCTCCATGACCTGGATGATCCTGTGCCTGGCCGGTACCTGTGCCGTGGGCTTCTTCGGTATCGCCTATTTCTCGGCGCATCCGGAAGTGGCCGGCCCTGTCACCGAGAACCACGAGCGCGTGTTCATCGAACTGGCCAAGATCCTGTTCAACCCGTGGATTGCCGGTGTCCTGCTGTCGGCCATCCTGGCGGCGGTGATGAGCACCCTGAGCTGCCAGTTGCTGGTGTGCTCCAGTGCCCTGACCGAGGACTTCTACAAGACCTTCCTGCGCAAGAACGCTTCGCAGCCTGAGCTGGTCTGGGTCGGTCGCCTGATGGTCCTGGCCGTTGCGCTGATCGCCATCGCCCTGGCTGCCAATCCGGACAACCGCGTGCTGGGACTGGTGGCCTACGCCTGGGCCGGTTTCGGCGCCGCCTTCGGTCCGGTAGTGCTGCTTTCCGTGCTGTGGAAAGGCATGACCCGCAATGGCGCACTGGCCGGTATCGTGGTTGGCGCGCTGACCGTGATCCTGTGGAAGAACTACTCGGGCACCAGCCTGTACGAGATCATCCCGGGCTTCATCTTCGCCACCCTCGCCATCGTGCTGGTGAGCAGCATGGGCCGGGCGTCGTCCACCATGGTGGCGCGCTTCGAGAAGGCCGACGCGGACTATCACGCCAACAAGTGATCGCTGATCGCGCTTGAGCCGGCGGCCCGCCTCTTCGAGAGAGGCGGGCCGCTGTCGTTTCGGCGGGCCCGACCTGACGACGGCGGCCTGACAGGGTAAACTTCCCGGTCCCTCAGGAGTCGCCATGAACTATCGTCACGCCTTCCACGCCGGCAACCACGCCGACGTCTTCAAGCACATCGTGCTCACCCGCCTCATCGCCTTGATGTCGCGCAAGGAGCAGCCGTTCGCCTATATCGATACCCACGCCGGCCTTGGCCTGTACGACCTGCAGGGCGACCAGGCGACCCGTACCGGCGAATGGATCGAGGGCATTGGCCGGCTCTGGGGGCGTGAGGACTTGCCAGCGATCACCGCGGACTACCTGCGCATCGTCAAGCGCCTGAATGCCGATGGCGAACTGCGCTACTACCCCGGTTCGCCGGAGCTGGCGCGGCGCATGGCGCGCCAGCAGGACCGCGTGCTGCTCAACGAGAAGCACCCGGAGGACGGGCGCCTGCTCAAGGACAACATGAAGAAGGACCCGCGTGTCGCCGTGCACCTCGGCGAGGGCTGGCATGTGCCGCGTGCGCTGCTGCCGGTGCAGGAGAAGCGCGCGGTGATGCTGATCGACCCGCCGTTCGAACAGCCGGACGAGCTCAAGCGCTGCTCCACCGCGATGAAGGAGGCGATCGGTCGCATGCGCCAGACCGTCGCGGCGATCTGGTACCCGATCAAGGAGCAGAAGCAACTGGTGCGCTTCTACCAGGACCTGACCAGTACCGGCGCGCCGAAGCTGTTGCGGGTGGAGCTGTATGTGCATCCGCAGGACACGCCGCAGAGCCTGAATGGCTCCGGCCTGGCGATTGCCAACCCGCCGTGGGGGCTGGAGGAAGAGCTGCGCGAGTTCCTGCCGTGGCTGGCCGAGTGCCTGGGGCAGACCGGCGGGAGCTGGCGGATGGATTGGTTGATCGCTGAGTAAAGCCGGGTTTATCCGTCGTCCTTGATGGCCTCATCGCCGGCAACGCCGGTTCCCACAGGTACTGCGTGCGCCACGACCCTTGTGGGAGCCGGCGTTGCCGGCGATGGGGCCTCAAGATCGGTCACCGTACCGCCCCTCCTATTGCCCACCCGCTTTGCGTTATAATCCCGCCCTTTCGCCGCCGCCCGCCCACGAGGCCGGGGCGCATTTTTACCGAATGAAGAGGCTAGACCCTTGGCATTGACGATTCTTGGCCTGTCCGGCGCCCTTAGCCATGATCCTTCCGCGGCCCTGTACATCGACGGCAAGCTGATCGCCGCCGCCGAAGAAGAGCGCTTCGTGCGCGATAAACATGCAAAGAACCGCATGCCCTACGAGTCGGCGAAGTTTTGCCTGGAACAGGCCGGCATCAAGCCGTCCGACGTCGACGTGGTGGCGATTCCGTTCGCCCCGATCAGCCTGTTCGGCGAGGCTCGCTGGCACTATGCCAAGCGCTACTGGTACGCCCCGGACCGCGCCCTTGACGCGATCCTGATGGGCAACCGCCGCTACAAGCGCTACCGCAAGAAGATCGTCTGGTGCCTGGAACAACTGGGCTTCGATCCGAAGAAAATCAAGATCGAACCGGTCGAGCACCACCTGGCCCACGCCTCCAGCGCCTATCACTGCTCCGGTTTCAAGGAAAAGACCGCGATCCTCGGCATCGACGGCAAGGGCGAATACGCCACGACCTTCTTCGGCTATGGCGAGAACGGCAAGATCCACAAGATCAAGGAGTTCTTCGATCCGGACTCCCTGGGCGGCCTGTACGGTGCGATCACCGAGTTCCTCGGCTTCGAGATGCTCGATGGCGAGTTCAAGGTCATGGGCATGGCGCCCTACGGCGACGCCAGCAAGTACGACTTCTCGCGCCTGGCCAGCTTCGAAAACGGCGAACTGGTGATCAATACCGAGTACGCCAACGTCATCGGCCTGCGCCGCTATAAAGAGAAGGGCAAGGGCTTCTACTTCTCGCCGAAGCTGATCGAGTGGCTGGGTCCGAAGCGCGAAGGCGACATCGCCGACGAGCCGTACATCCACTACGCCGCCAGCATGCAGGCGCTGTTCGAGAAACTGGCCCTGCAGATGATCGACCACTACCTGGGCGACATCCTCAAGGAAACCGGCAAGCTGGCCTTCGCCGGCGGCTGCGCGCTGAACGTCAAGCTGAACCAGAAGATCATCGCCCGTCCGGACGTGACCGAACTGTTCGTGCAGCCCGCCTCCGGCGACGCCGGTACCGCAGTCGGTGCCGCGGCTTATGTTTCCCATGCCCGCGGCGTGCCGGTCGAGAAGATGGAACACGTCTACCTCGGCCCCGCGTACTCCAACGAGGACGTGATCGCCGCCTGTGCCCGTCACCCGAGCGCGCCGAAGTGGCGCAGGATCGACGACATGCCCGAGCGCATTGCCCGGATCATGGTCGACGGCAACCCGGTGGCCTGGTTCCAGGGCCGCATGGAGTTCGGCCCGCGTGCCCTTGGCGGTCGCTCGATCATCGGCTGCCCGAGCGTGCCGGGCGTGGCCAACCGGATCAACGAGCAGATCAAGTTCCGCGAGCGCTGGAGGCCGTTCTGCCCGTCCATGCTGGACACTGTCGGCCCGCAGATGATCAAGGTGGATCACCCGGCGCCGTTCATGACCTTCACCTTCGAAGTCGCCGAAGAATGGAAGACCCGCGTACCGGAAGTGGTCCATGAGGACGGGACTTCCCGCGCCCAGGTGCTCAAGCGCGAATACAACCCGCGCTACTACGACATGATGAAGGCCCTGGAAAACCTGACCGGCAACGGTGTGTCGCTGAACACCTCGCTCAACCGCCGTGGCGAGCCGATGATCTGCTCGCCGACCGACGCGCTGAACATGTTCTTCGGCTCCGATCTTCAATACCTGATCATGGAAGACATCCTGGTAGTGAAGGACGGCGCGAAAGCCTATGACACGCTCGACTGACAAGCGCGTCCTGCAGTTCTGCCATGGCTATGACGGGCCTTTCCTCGATTGCGCCCGTCAGTACGCCAGCCTGTTCGCCGGCAGCGGCTACAAGGTCACCACGGTATTTCTCACCGGCAAGGCCGATCCTCGTGTGGCCGAAGGTTGCGCCAGCGACGAGGTGCTGTTCCTCGAATTCAGCTCCAGCGCCATTCGTGGCCTGAAGCTGGGGGCGATCCGGGCGTTGCGCAAGATTGCCGTAGCGCGGGATTTCAGCTTCTGTATCGCCCATCGCTTCAAGCCCATCTACATCACTTTGCTGGCTACGCGTCTGCCGGTGATCGGCGTGCATCACGCCTTCGGCGACTACAAGCGCGGCAGTCGCCAGTTCTTCGCCAATTTCTTCAGCAAGCGCCTGAGCCTGCTCGGGGTGTCCGATGCGGTACGCGACGATATGCGCCGGAGCCTGAAGCGCTGGCCTGCCGAGCGTATCCAGACCCTCTACAACCGGGTCGATATCGAGGCGTTGCAAGCGCGCCTGGTGCCGGCTGGCGAAGCTCGTGCCGCGCTTAAGCTGGACGCCGGTGCCTGGATCGTCGGCAACGTCGGTCGCCTGCACCCGGACAAGGACCAGGCCACCCTGCTGCGCGGTTTCGCCCAGGCCTTGCCGACGCTGCCAGCCGGTGCGCGCCTGGCGATCCTCGGCAAGGGCCGGTTGGAGGCATCGCTCAAGGCGCTTGCCGCCGAACTGGGCATTACCGCCCAGGTGGATTTTGTCGGCCAGGTTGCCGATGCCAGGCGCTACTTCACGGCGTTCGACGCCTTCGCCCTCAGTTCCGACCATGAACCATTCGGCATGGTCCTGCTGGAAGCCATGGTCGCCGGGGTGCCGGTAGCGGCCAGCGCTTGTGGCGGTGCCACCGAAGTGGTGGAAGGGGTTGGCGTGCTGTTCCCGCTGGGCGACGCCGCCGCGCTGGCCAGGTCCCTGCAGGTACTGGCCGGAATGGACCAGGCGCAGCTCGAGGAATGTCGCCAGCGCATGCTGGAACGCCTGCGCGCGCGCTTCTCCGACGAGGCGGTACGCCAGGTGTTCTGGCAGCTTCCGACTGTCGTCGCCCTGACTGCGGAGGCCTGATGCTCAATCGACTGCAAGGCTGGCGCGAGCGCGGCTGGCGCGTCGTTGACGCCGAGACGTATGCACAGGCCTGGAACCGCTTCGGCGGCAGCGTCGCCACCCATCCGTTGGTGGTCGCGCAGCTTGCCGAAATGGCCGACATCCCGGTGCGCTACCTGGGCTGGGAGCAGGCAGGTGAAATCCAGGCGGCGATCCCCACCTGGGGGCGTTACCTGGCCCTGTCCAAGGACGTGCTCAAGCGCCAGGGCAAAAAAGGCCTGTTCGACCTGGGCAATGCCGAAATCATCCTGCCTGCCGCCGCCGGGGCGCAGGCTCCGCTGCGCCATGCTGCGCGCTACCTGTCCGCACTGAACCAGGGCCGTTTCAGCCTGCTCAAGCCGCAGGCCGAGTCGCTGGCGATGGCCCGCGAGCCGGAAGATCTATCGAAGAAGTTCCGCTACAACCAGCGTCGCGAACTGCGCCTGCTGGAAGAGGCGGGCGGGGTGGTGAAGCCGATTCAGGACTTCGACAGTGCAGAGATCGCGGCGATGTACTGCGATCTGTTTCAGCGTCGCTGGGGTTTTCCGGCCACCGGCGCCGAACGCATGGCCGAGGCCATCGAGCGCCTGCGTTCGCTGCTGATCGGCTCGGTGGTGTTCCTCAATGACGCTGCCATTGCCATCCAGCTGGTGTACCGGGTCGAGGCGCCGGCGTGGATCAGCGTCGAGTACGTTAACGGTGGCGTCGACCCGCAGACCCGCGAATTCAGCCCCGGCAGCGTGCTCAGCTTCCTCAACACCCAGAGCGCGTGGGAAGATGCCCGCGCCCGCAACAAGGCGCTGCGCTTCTCCTTCGGGCGATCCGATCGCGAGTACAAGGACCGATGGTGCAACCCCGTGCCGGTATTCCAGGTTTGAACCGCAAGCAGCAATTGCTCAAGCGCCATCGCCGTAACAAGCGCGTGGCGCTGCTCCTTGGCCTGCTGTTGCTGGTGGTTGTCGGCGTGCTTGTGGCCTGGTGGCTGCCGCTGATGCTGGCAGTGCTTGGCTGGGTGGCCCATGAGGCGTGGTTCGCCGATCACCTGTTCTATTCGCCGGCGCAGGATTATCGCTATCGCTTCCCGGATGAGTGCGAACACCCGGTGCAACTGCGTGACGGCCGCCTGCAACCCGAGCAGCCCTTGGCCCTCGATGGTCATGAAACCCTGATTCTCCAGGTGCAACTGAAAAGCGGCTGGCTGGGCCGTTTCCTCGATCCCGGCGTGATCATCGCTGGCGACGGGGAACAGGACGTGCAGGGTTTCGAGCGGGGTGCCAAGGGGCTGCGCTACCTCAATCTTGGCGGGATGGGCAGCGCACTTGCACAAGGCCGGCTGGCCTTGCGCGGGCAGTTCTGCCGGCTGCTCGGGCAACCGAAGCTGTGGGTTATCCGCCATCCGGACTACCGCCAGCAGCGCGTCATGGTCATCGCGCCACATGCCGACGATGCCGAACTGGCCGCCTACGGCCTGTACAGCCAGGCCAAGGAGGCGTGGATCGTCACCCTGACGGCGGGTGAAATCGAGGCCGATCATTATCAGCGCATGGGGCTGAACCCTGTCGAGGCGGCCCGGCTCAAGGGGCGGCTGCGGGCCTGGGACAGTATCGCGGTACCGCGCTGGGCAGGTGTCCCCGAGGCACACTGCGTGCAGTTGGGCTACTTCTGCCTGCAATTGCCGGCGATGCAGGCTTCGCCTGGCGAGCCCCTTGGCTCCCGTGAAGCCGATACCTCCGATACCCGACCGTTCCGTCGGCTCAACAGCCTGGCCCTGCCCGGGGATGACGGAGTGCCAAGCTGGAACAACCTGCTCGCCGACCTGCGCGCACTGATCGAGACCGCACGCCCGGAAGTGATCGTGCTGCCGCACCCGGTGCTCGACCCGCATCCCGACCATCTGTGCGCCCATCAGGCACTGGTACAGGCTTTGCAGGGTCTCGACTGGCAACCCGGGACCCTGCTTGGCTACGCCAATCACCTGCACGACAACGACCGTTGGCCCATGGGAGACACCGGGACTGGCGTAGCCCTGCCGCCGGTCACCGAAGGCGACGAGCAGTGGCTGCCCTGCAGCCTGGGCCTGGATGCCCGGCGTCAGTGCGACAAGGCCATGGCGCTGGGTATGATGCACGACCTGCAACCACGCCCGCCTTTCAAGCGCCGCGTGCGCCGGCTGATTCAGCGGCTGCTGGCGGGACGCAAGGCGTCGCCGTTCGGCGAGAACGAATTTTTCCGCAAGGCGGTGCGGCGTCACGAGCTCCTCTGGGTCGTGAAACGCCCCGGCACCACACAGGATCATCAGGAAGCCCTATGACACGACGTTTCAAGGTTCTGCAATTGCAGCCTGACTACAACATCAAACGTCATGATTTCGCCGATCTCGCCGAGCAGATCGTCAAGGCGCTGCCGCCCGAGCGTTTCGAAACCACCATGGCCTTCCTCAAGGGCAAGCCGGGGCCGGGCGAGCCGGTGAGCCGTTCCGATCATTCGGTGTATTTCGACTTCAGCGACAAGGCCCTCAAGGGCATGCGCTTGCTTGCCTTGTGGAAGCTCTATCGCTTTTGCCGCAAGGAAGGCTTCGACGTGGTGATCTGCAACCGCTTCAAGCCGGTCAACATGATGCTGCAGCTCAACCGCTGGCTGAAGATCCCGCTGTGCATCGGCATCTCCCATGGCTTCGGCGAATACGACCGTTTCTACCGGCGTCGCCAGACCCAGCGCCTGGTGGACCGTCACTGGCAGTTCGTCGGGGTGTCGCCTGCGGTGAAGCAGTACCTGGTCGATTGCAAGTGCGGCTTTACCGAGCAGAACACCCACGCCATCACCAACGCCATCGATATCCCCCAGGCCGAAGCGCTGCAGCATTCCCGCGAGAAAGCCCGCGAGCTGCTGGGGCTGTCGGCGGATGCGCGGCTGGTCGGCGCGCTGGGCCGCCTGGTGCGGGTCAAGGGGCACACCCACCTGCTCAAGGCGTTCGCGGCCCTCAAGGACAAGTTTCCAGAGGCGCAACTGGCGATCATCGGCGCTGGACGTGAACAGCAGAACCTTCAGGCAGAGATCGAGCAACTGGGCCTGGGTGGCCGCGCCCACCTGCTGGGTTTCAAGGAAAACGCCCTGCAATATGTACGCGCCTTCGATATCTGGGCCATGCCGTCGATGGCCGAAGGCCTGGGCCTGGCCCTGCTCGAAGGCATGAGCGGACGGCTGCCGGTGATCGCCTCCAGCGTGCCGGCCATGCTGCCGCTGATCCAGGGCGCCGGCGGGCTGGCCGTGGAGCCGGGCAACGTAGCGCAACTGACCGCAGCGCTGGACAGCTACCTGGCCCTGGACGAGCAGGCCCTGCGCGCCAAGGGCGAGCAGACCTACCAGTACCTGCAGGCCAACCATGACATCGATGTCTTCCGCCAGCAGTACCTGGACCTGATCGAGTCCGGCCTGGCCCAGGCGAACAAGGAACCTGCATGACCGACAAGCAACCCCTGGTAAGCGTCATCATCGCTTCGTACAACCACGGACCTTACATCGAAAAGAGCATCCAGAGCGTGCTCGACCAGACCTACCCGCACATCGAACTGCTGGTGATCGACGATGGTTCCACCGACGACAGCGTCGAGCGCATCCAGCGCCTGCAGGCCGTGCATGGTTTCGACTTCAAGGTCCAGAAGAACCAGGGACTGACCCGTACGCTGAACGACGGTATCGCACGTTCCCATGGTGAGCTGATCGCCACCTTCGGTTCGGACGACATCATGATGCCGGACCGCATCGCCATTCAGGTCGCGCATATGGCCGACAAGCCTGAAGTGGGTATTTGTGCGGGCAATATCGAGCTGATCGACTCCAATGGCGACCTCTTTCCCGAGAAGCGCCAGCGCCGTGATACCCCGTTCAGGCGCTCCGATTTCGAGGACATGTTCCTTGAGCGCAAACCCTATCCGCCGGCGCCCACCTTGCTGTTCCGCCGCGAGGCGCTGGAAAAGGTCGGTGGCTTCGATCCGAGCATTCGCCTCGAAGACCTCTATATCGAGCTGAAGATCACCCATGCCGGCTATGTCATCGACGGCCTGCCCGTGGTCATGGCGCAGTACCGCAAGCACGCGACCAACTCGTACAAGAATCACCGCTTCATGATCGAGAGCATCCTGCGCATCTATGCGCATTTCAGCGATCATCCGGCTTACGAGGAGGTCAAATTCAAGGCCTTGAACTCGATGTTCCTCAAGGTGGCGAACCGCGATCGCAAGCTGGCCCGCGAGCTGTTGGCGCAGATTCCGCTACGTGCGTTTACCCGCAAGACCTGGCGTGGCCTGGCGCGTTTGTTCTTTTCTCCATTGGAACGGAGCTGACCGCCAATGGGCTGGATCGCACGGTTTCTGGAAAAACGCGCCAAGCGCGAGATCCGCAAGCTGCCCCGCAGCGAGCGCGGCCGGGCGCGTTTCAAGGCGCGTTACCCGCAGTACGAGTTCGGTATCGGCAGCTACGGGCTGCCCGAGGTGCATGACTGGCAGGAAGGCTCGACGCTCAGGATCGGCGCCTACTGTTCGATTGCCGAGGGCGTGGAGATCTTCCTGGGCGGGCACCACCGGGCCGACTGGGTGACGACCTATCCCTTTCCTGCGATGTTCGATGAAGCGGCGCATATCAAGGATTACAACGGCACTCGTGGCGATGTGGTCATCGGCAACGATGTCTGGCTGTGTTCCAACAGCAGCATCCTTTCAGGGGTAACGGTCGGCCATGGTGCCATCGTGGCCGCCGGGGCCTTGGTCACCCGCGACGTGCCGCCCTATGCGATCGTCGGTGGGAATCCGGCCAAGGTGATCAACTGGCGCTTTGCACCGGAAGTTCGTGCCGAGCTGCTACAGGCTGCCTGGTGGGATTGGCCCGAGGCGGAGATTCGCCAAGTCCTGGACAAGCTTTGCAGCGATGACATCCAGGCCTTCCTCGAATACGCGCGCCAGCGTTGATCCGGCTCAGGCCTTTTCGACGGGATTGGCCTGCAGTGCTTCCCGCTTGCGCCTGAGCCTGGCGGCCAGGGTCTTGCCCTTGGCAATGCCCGGTTTTTCGAAGAGCAGGAAAGTCGCGCTGCTCACCAGCACCAGTAAAAGCGTGCACAGGGCGATCAGGGCGATGAAGGGCAATGGCTCGTCCATGGCAAAGCCCATCTGCGGATAGTAGTGGTAAGCCAGCCACCACAGCAGGAACCCGTGCAGCAGGTAGGTGCTGTAGCTGATTTCACCGAGCCAGCGGGCGCTGGGCAGGCGCAGCGCGCCGAACAGGTCGTTGCCGGAAACGACCACGAAGAACACCACGCTGAGCAACAGCAGCGGGAACACCGCGAAGGTTTTGCGCAGCAGGGTCAACACTACCATCAGCAGCACTACAGCGACGATCGCCGCCAGCCGGCTACGGCCCCAGGCTATTAGCGCAGGCTTGCGCACCCAGTAGGCAGCCGCAATACCCCCAAGGAAAGCCAGCAGGTACTTCTTCTTCAACGAGTGCTCCCAACCCACCAGTTGCGCGAGCAAGTACAACCCAAGCAGGCATGCGATGGTCTTCAGGTGACTGCCACGATAAATGAAGACCATGCCCAGCAATGGCAGGGAAAGATAGAAATACACTTCGTAGGTAAGCGTCCAGGTGACATTGGAGATGAGTGTTCCAGTGCCTTGGACCTGATTGATATCCGGGCGATCGAAGATTAGCCACAGGAACAGATGCTTGAACAGTTGTGCGGGTGTTTCAAGCAGATTGCAATCCTTCAAATAAAACACCGTCACACAGATTGCAGCCAACAGTGGCAAATACAACGGATAAAGACGGAACAGACGGGACACCGCAAACGCTTGCCAATTGAATTCGCGCCCCTGCTTTAGCAGTCGGTCCCAGAATAAAAAGCCGGTGATCATGAAGAACAGCGCAACACCGATCTGTCCGATCTGGGCGAACACCCGCTCTGGAGGCATGCCTATTTGGCCGCTTTGGTGGAAATGCCAGGCAATGGCCGAGTGGTGAATAAAGACGCCGAGCGCCAGGTAGCCGCGAAGCCCATCGATAGCAGTGGCGCGACCTTTGGTGGTTTCCAGGTTGCAGGCGATAACGGAAAAACGGACCAGAAATGCAGCGGTCCCCAATGCCAGCAGATAAGCAGCGACCGTCATGAGAAGCGCAGTAGGCATCATGGCTTTATTGTTCTTATCCTGTTGGCTGAAGGCGCTTGCGGATTAGTTGCACGTTGCGGCTGGAGCCGACGTTGGCGTACCCCTCGAGCAGGAATTCGATATTTTCTTCGAACAGCCAATGGCGATCCTCGGGATAGCGTTGCATGTGCCGCAAGTTGCGTTGCCTCATCTTCCAGGACAAAGAGGAAGGCAATATGCGCATATCGGCTACGTCTATCAGACCGAACTCGTCATTCTCGAGCAGTAGCACGTTACCGAGGTGAAGCGAGCGAAAGTATATACCTAGCTCATGAAGCTGCGCGATGAACCGCCCGACGCGGACGCTCAGGGCTTTTCGTGCTGCAGGCGAGGCGCTATTGGTAAAAGCATGACGCAACGTCTGTCCCGGTAACGGCTGGTAGCGGACGCCTTGGCTGTTGTCCTGGAAGATGTACAGGTCGAGGACCAGGGGAGAGGCCACGCCGAGAGCTCTCAAGCATTGACTGTTATTGGCGAAACGTTGCGAGTAGGGATTCAGGTTGCCCGAGGTGTACCAGCGTCTGCGGCGAAACAGCTTGAGGAAACTGCCGTCTTGCAGGCGCAGCACCTTGGGGCCCAGGCCGTCTTCTTCTATAACGTTTCCGTCTTTGATCAATTGCCTGGCGTTTTCAGGTGAAATCCGTTGCGGCTCCACAGCAGCGACGCGGCCTGCGCGTTGAGCAATATCGAGGGCTGCAATCAGGGCCAGGGGAATCCACAGCAGGAACCAGTGCTCTTTTGGCCGTGAGAGAATTCCGCCACCCTCGGTCAGACCCGCGCCAATACCGAACACCAGGAGAGCCGAAGCGAGAACGAATATCCAGTGCCGACGATTGCGCCAACCGGTGTACAGACCGTAGCCGATCATACCGATCCACGGCAGGAAACCAATCAACCCGACGTTGTAAAGGACGCCCAATGCAAAGTTGTGCGGTTCGCTCAGCGGATAACCGAGGCCCACATCGATGCTCATCGGCGCATCGTAGCCGCTTCCGATCAAGGGATGCTGGAGGAACATTTGCCAGCTCAAGCTCCAGATCTCGAAACGATGGGATGAGCCGCGGGCAACAATTATCTCCGGGGCACAGGCGAGTCCGATGCCTGCAACTGCCAACAATGTCAGCAACATCGCGAGAGAACGACGCGATGCATGCAAGAAGGTGACCCAGCACACTACCAGCGCCAGTGCTACCAGCGGTGTTCGTGAACCAGTAGCCGCTATGGCGATGAACATCACCAACAATGCGATCAGGCAGAAACTCAAGGCCAGCGGCTCCTTGCTCTTGTTGATGCACATGCACAGCCAGTAGGTAAAGAAGAATCCGAACAAATGGGAACTGAGCAACGGATTGTCCAGTGCGCCTGTTCCCACCAGACGCACCCCGGTAGTGTAGATCCAGGCGAGGTCGTGGGTTTCCAGCATCGGACCGACGACCAGTGCGAAACCGTGGAGCTCTCGTATGGAGGCGAGCAGCGCAAGTACTGCGGAACCGAGCAGCAGGGGTTTGAGCAACTCGTAGCGGTAACGCAGCATCAGGCAGGTTCCGGCGAACAGCATGAACGTATGCAACGGACGTTTGATCAGGCTTCCAGCAGCCTCGTCCGAAGTGGTCCAAGTGATGCTGAGGGTTGCATATAGAGCGAACAGGCTGAACAGGAGGACGATGGGTTCACGCAGCAGGTTTCTGAGCTCGCTTGGCCGTAAACAAAGGGCGAGCAGCGTCGGAATGCTGAACAAGGCGTAATACAGCTTGTGGTGGAGACTGCGGTCCGGCAGGTAGAACAGGGCACTGAGCAGCAGGAAGTAGCCAATCGGCAGGAGCCATAAAAGAATGAAGTCGAACAGGCGGTTGGCGCCCTGATGAAGGCTGCTCGGATGCATAGACTAGGCTGGTGGTGATTTGTGAAGCGGCCATACTAACCCAACCGCTGGGGATATGCTGTGAAAGCTCGGGAGGTCGCCGGGCATTGGGCAAATTACCCTGTCATGAAGCTGTGTTAAAGTCGGCCTCCCAATTTCCACTTCCCTCCGTGATATGACCGATTCCAGTGGCTCCGCCAGCCCCTCGAGCATAAAGATCTACTTTCGCCTGCTTGGCTACGTCCGGCCCTATATCGGGCTGTTCCTGCTGAGCATCGTCGGCTTCCTGATCTTTGCCTCGACCCAACCGATGCTGGGCTACATCCTCAAGTACTTCGTCGATGGCCTGTCCAACCCCGAAGCCGTGCTCTTCCCCAGTGTTCCCTATCTGCGCGACCTGCAATTGCTGCAGGCGGTGCCGCTGCTGATCATCCTGATCGCGGCCTGGCAGGGCCTTGGCTCCTACCTCGGCAACTATTTCCTGGCAAAGGTTTCCCTGGGCCTGGTGCATGACCTGCGCGTCCAGTTGTTCAACAACCTGCTGACCCTGCCCAACCGCTATTTCGACAAGCACAACTCCGGACACCTGATCTCGCGCATCACCTTCAACGTGACCATGGTCACCGGTGCTGCCACCGATGCGATCAAGGTGGTGATCCGCGAAGGCATGACCGTGATCTTCCTGTTCGGCTCGCTGTTGCTGATGAATTGGCGGCTGACCCTGGTGATGATCGCCATCCTGCCGCTGATCGCCTTCATGGTCAGCCGGGCCAGCAAGAAATTCCGCAAGCAGAGCAAGAAGATCCAGGTCGCGATGGGCGATGTCACCCATGTGGCCTCGGAAACCATCCAGGGTTATCGCGTGGTGCGCAGCTTCGGTGGCGAGGTCTACGAGCAGAAGCGTTTCCTCGACGCCAGCCAGAGCAATACCGACAAGCAACTGCGCATGACCCGCACCGGTGCGATCTACACCCCATTGCTGCAGCTGGTCATCTATACCGCCATGGCCATCCTGATGTTCCTGGTGCTGTACCTGCGCGGTGACGCCTCGGCCGGTGACATGGTCGCCTACATCACCCTGGCCGGCCTGCTGCCCAAGCCCATTCGGCAGTTGTCGGAAGTCAGCTCGACCATCCAGAAGGGCGTCGCCGGCGCGGAAAGCATCTTCGAGCAGCTGGATGTCGAGCCGGAGCTGGACAAGGGCACCGTCGAGCGCGAGAGCGTCAGCGGTCGTCTCGACGTGCGCAACCTCAGCTTCACCTACCCCGGCACCGATCGCTTGGTGCTGGACGACATCAGCTTCTCGGCCGAGCCGGGCCAGATGATCGCCCTGGTGGGGCGCTCGGGCAGCGGCAAGTCGACCCTGGCCAGCCTGATCCCGCGCTTCTACCACCACAGCCATGGCGAGATCCTGCTCGACGGCATCGAGGTCGAGGACTACCGTCTGCTCAACCTGCGCCGGCACATTGCCCAGGTGACCCAGCACGTGACCCTGTTCAGCGATACCGTGGCCAACAACATCGCCTACGGTGATCTGGCCGGTGCACCACGCGCCGATGTCGAGGCGGCGGCAGCTGCGGCCTATGCCAAGGACTTCGTCGATCAGTTGCCGCAGGGCTTCGATACCCAGGTCGGGGAGAACGGCGTGCTGCTGTCCGGTGGCCAGCGCCAGCGCCTGGCGATCGCCCGGGCGTTGCTGAAGAACGCGCCGCTGCTGATCCTCGACGAGGCGACCTCGGCCCTGGATACCGAATCCGAGCGGCATATCCAGGCGGCCCTGGACCATGTCATGGAAGGGCGTACCACCCTGGTCATTGCCCACCGGCTGTCGACCATCGAGAAGGCCGACCTGATCCTGGTCATGGACCAGGGCCGGATCGTCGAGCGCGGTACCCATGAGCAACTGCTCGCTGCCAACGGCTACTATGCCCGCCTGCATGCCATGGGCCTCGACGAGCCGGGCAAGGTCGACATCACCTGAAACAAGTGCGCCGGGCCCTCTCGGCCCGGCGCCTTGGCGTTAACGGTGTGCCCGTCAGCGGGCACAGGCGAGCTGTCGCCAACCCTGTGCTAATATCCCGCCCCTGTTCATTCTGTCTGATGGGTTATCCATGAAGTTGTCCATGCCGCGTTTCGATCAAGCCCCGGTTCTGGTGGTCGGCGATGTCATGCTCGACCGCTACTGGCATGGCGGTACTTCGAGGATCTCGCCTGAAGCGCCGGTGCCGGTGGTCAAGGTCGAGCAGATCGAGGATCGTCCCGGCGGCGCGGCCAACGTCGCCTTGAACATCGCAGCACTGGGCGCACCTGCCGCACTGGTTGGCGTCACCGGCCAGGACGAGGCGGCCGACAGCCTGGCCAACAGCCTGCAGGCGGCTGGCGTGCGTTCGGTGTTCCAGCGCATCGCCCACCAACCGACCATCGTCAAGCTGCGGGTCATGAGCCGGCACCAGCAACTGCTGCGTATCGATTTCGAGGAACCCTTCGCCACCGACCCGCTGTCCTTGGGCTCGGAGGTCGAGGCCTTGCTGGAAGGGGTCAGGGTGCTGGTGCTGTCCGACTACGGCAAGGGCGCACTGAAAAACCACCAGAGCCTGATCCAGGCGGCCCGCGAGCGCGGCATCCCGGTACTGGCCGACCCCAAGGGCAAGGACTTCTCCATCTACCGTGGCGCCAGCCTGATCACCCCGAATCTCAGCGAATTCGAAACCATCGTCGGTCGCTGTGCCGACGAGGCCGAGCTGGTGGCCAAGGGTGGCGAGCTGATGCGCGAGCTGGAGCTGGGGGCCTTGCTGGTCACCCGCGGCGAACACGGCATGACCTTGCTGCGTCCGGATCATCCGGCCCTGCACCTGCCGGCCCGGGCCCGTGAAGTCTTCGATGTCACCGGTGCCGGCGACACGGTGATCTCCACCCTGGCCGCGGCAATCGCCGCAGGCGAAGACCTGCCCAACGCCGTGGGCCTGGCCAACCTGGCTGCCGGTATCGTGGTCGGCAAGCTGGGTACTGCGGCGATCAGCGCGCCGGAGCTGCGTCGGGCGATCCAGCGCGAGGAAGGCTCCGAGCGCGGCGTGCTGGGCCTGGAGCAACTGCTGCTGGCCATCGACGATGCCCGTGCGCACAACGAGAAGATCGTCTTCACCAATGGCTGCTTCGACATTCTCCATGCCGGTCACGTGACCTACCTGGAGCAGGCGCGGGCCCAGGGTGACCGATTGATCGTCGCGGTCAACGACGACGCGTCGGTGAGCCGGTTGAAAGGGCCGGGGCGTCCGATCAACAGCGTCGATCGGCGCATGGCGGTGCTGGCGGGGCTGGGTGCGGTCGACTGGGTGATCAGCTTTGCCGAAGGCACGCCCGAGAACCTGCTGAGCCAGGTCAAGCCGGACGTGCTGGTCAAGGGTGGTGACTATGGCATCGACCAGGTGGTCGGCGCGGATATCGTCAAGGACTACGGCGGCACGGTGAAGGTGCTGGGCCTGGTGGAAAACAGCTCGACCACGGCGATCGTCGAGAAGATCCGCAAGAACTGAAATGAAGAAGGGCCTGCATTGCAGGCCCTTCTGGTTTACGCGGAGCCTGTGGGAGCTGTGTCGTCTATTTGCTCAACCCGCCCCGCGCCATCTGCAACAACGCCTTCGCCTTTCCGGTAATCCGCTGCAAGCCGCTGGGCCTGGTCGGCGCCAGGCCTTGCTGGCGCAGCCAGTCCTTCCAGCGAATCCGCTCGTCCTTCACCACCCAGCCTTCCTGCTGGGCAAAACTTTCGGCCAGGTAAAGACCGCGGGTGCTGGCCGGTACCAGCCTGTCCTTTTTCAGGGTGTACAACTCGGGCAATGGCTTGCCGTCTTCCAGCGGCATCAGGTACAGGTCGGGGCGCGCGCGATCCAGGCGGGCGACAAGCTGGTCGCCCTCCAGGCGCTCGTCGACATGGAACAGGCTCAGCGACTTGGCTTCCTTCGGTACCTGCAGGCGCAGGTCGTAGATCAGTTGCAGCGATGCCGTCGGCAGATGCACGTAGGCCCGCGGCCGTTCGATCAGTTGCTGGCTACCGCAGCGTACCGGCCGCGCCGCGCCGGTGTGCGGGGAGAGGTTGAACGACAGTGCCTCGCGATAGTGCAGGGCGGCGGCGTAGGGCGCGGGCAGCCAGGTGTCGTTGAAGCGTCCGCCGAGCCAGCCTTCCGGGGTTTCCAGCAGGCATTCCTCGGCAACTTCCTGGACGGCGGTATGCAGCGGCAGGTTGAGCTCCTGCGCCGGGACATAGCCCGAGATCAGCTTGAGCACCACATCGCCGCGGTCCTGCCGGCGCTGGCGCACCAGCACCCAGTAGTCGCGGTGCTGCCAGCACAGGGTCAGGCGTACCGAGACGCCGAGGTTGGCCAGTTCGACGGCGAAGCGTTCGTGATCCGGCAACTGGATCGCCTTGCGTCGTTGCAGGGTCTGGGCAAAGTTGAGCGGCCGGCCGATGCTCTGGTAGCTCAGCCCGTCCGCGCCGGCTTCGACGTGCAGCGGCAGGGTCTTGAAGTTGCTGGGATTCTTGCGGATCAACGTTCGCGGCATGTCGGCTCCTTCTTGCGTTGGGGTCGGCCGCGGCGGCGGCTCAGTGCTGGCGCAGCACCTGGGCGACGGTCGCCACGTTGTGGGCCAGGTGCACGGGATTGATGGTTCCGACAATAGCACTGCCGACGCCTGGGTGGGCAAACAGCAGTTCGAAGCTGGCACGCACCGGATCGACTCCCGGACTCAGGCAGACATGCCCGCTGGCCAGGGCCTTCTTCACCAGGATCGCCTTGCCATGGGTCGCGGCATAGTCGAGCACCGGGCGCTCGGCCTGTTCGTTGAGATTGTAGGTGACCATCGCGCAATCGCCCTGCTCCAGGGCTTTCAGCCCGCCTTCCACGGTTTTGCCGGAAAAGCCGAAGCCGCGGATCTTGCCTTCCTGCTTGAGCAGGGCAAGGGTCTGGTAGACCTCCTCCTGTTCGAGGATGCGCAGGTCGTCGCCGTTGGAGTGGACCAGCACCAGGTCGATGGAGTCTGTTTCAAGGCGTTTCAGGCTGCGCTCGATGGAGCGGCGGGTGTGGTCCGCGCTGAAATCGAAGCGGGACTGGCCGTCCTCGAACTCTTCACCCACCTTGCTGACGATCACCCATTGATCGCGCTGGCCGCGCAGCAGGGGGCCGAGACGCTCTTCACTGCGACCGTAGGCCGGCGCCGTGTCGATCAGGTTGATGCCCAGGTGGCGGGCCTGGGCGAGCAGCATGCGGGCGCTTTCATCGTCAGGGATGGTGAAACCGTTGGGGTACTTGACCCCTTGGTCGCGACCCAGCTTGACGGTGCCCAGGCCCAGCGGTGAAACCGAAAGGCCGGTACTGCCCAGCGGGCGATGCAGGTCATGCAGCGTTGGCAGGGTCATGGCAGCAGGCGATCCCATTCAGGTAGGGCCAGGGGTGGCCTGGGCAGGTCGGGCAGGGCGGGGAAGCCGCCTGGCTTGATGCCGTCGCGGTCGAGGGCCTGCAGCACGCGGTCGGCGAAATCCGGGGCGAGGGCCAGCTTGGTCGGCCAGCCGACCAGCAGATTATGCTGGTCGGCGAGGAAGGCGTTATCCGGACGGACCAGGCCGGATTGCGCCGGCTCGGCCCGATCGACCCGCAGGGTGGCCCAGCGGACCTGGCTCAGGTCCACCCACGGCAGCAGGCTGGCGACTTCCTTCCTTGCTGCGGCGATCTGCGCCTCCGGCTCGCGGGCCACGCCATCGGCTTCGGCGAGGTCGCCGCCGAGGTACCAGACCCACTGGCCGTCGGCTGCCGGATGGGTGGTGACGGTAATGCGCGGCTTGGGGCCACCGCCCAGGCAGTGGGCGTACAGCGGCTTAAGGCTCGGCCCCTTGGCAATCACCATATGCAGCGGCCTGCGCTGCATGGCCGGCTGGCTCAGGCCGAGGTCGGCGAGCAGTTCGGCAGTGCCGGCGCCGGCACTGAGGACGATGCGCCTGGCGCGGATTTCCCGCTCATCGACGCGCAGGCCGACCAGTTCGTTGCCTTCGCGCAGGGGCTCGATGCGCTCGCCGGCGAGCAGGCTGTCGCCGGCCAGTTCCGCAAGGCGTTGCAGCAGGCTTGGCACGTCCACCACCAGTTCCGCCAGGCGATAGACCTTGCCCTTGAAGCCGCGATCCTGCAGGGCTGGCGGCAACTGGTCGCCCTTGACCTGATCGACCCGGCCACGTACCGCCTTGCTGGCGAAAAAGCTGGTGAGGTTGCCGGCCAGGGTGCCGGGGGACCACAGGTAATGGGCGTCCGACAGCAGGCGCACACCGGACAGGTCCAGCTCACCATTGCCGGCCAACGCCTCGCGCCAGCGCCGCGGCATGTCGGCGATGGCTTCCGAGGCGCCGGTCAGGGCGCCATGCAAGGCGTACTTGGCGCCGCCATGGATGATGCCCTGGGACTTGAGGGTCTGCCCGCCACCGACGCTGGTGCGCTCCACCAGCACTGTCGAGTAGCCCAGGCGCCGCAGCCGGGCGTTGAGCCAAAGACCCGCAACCCCCGCGCCGACGATCAGGACGTCGGTGGAAATGACCGATGACATGCAGTTACCTCAACAAGCTGGACAGGCGGGGAAGTATAAGCCTGTTGGGCACTTTTCCGGCATCAATGCCCGGCGGTTTTCGAGAACAGCTGGATCACCACCACGCCGCTGACGATCAGGCCCATGCCCAGCACGGCCGGCAGGTCCAGTTTCTGGCCGTATATCACCAGGGCGACGATGCTGATCAGAACGATGCCCAGGCCCGACCAGATGGCGTAGGCGATGCCTACCGGAATGCTGCGCACCACCAGGGTCAGCATCCAGAACGCCACGCCGTAACCGCACACCATCAGCAGCAATGGCAACGGGGTGCTCAGGCCCTTGACCGCTTTCATCGAAGCGGTGGCGATGACTTCGGCGCAGATGGCGATGGCGAGATAGGTGTAGGCATTCATGACTGGGCACTCCTCTGATGGCTCGCGCATTCTAGAACCTGGCCAGATGCGGTAAAGTCATTTCCTATCTGCCGGGGAGATAGGTTGCATGATTCAAGCGCAATGGAGTCTGGAGCAGGTCCGCCTGTTCGTCGAAGTGGCCGAGCGGCGTTCGTTTTCCGCTGTGGCGCGGGCGGCGGGGCGGGCGCAGTCGGCGGTGAGCAATGCCATCGCACTGCTCGAGACCGACCTCGGGCTGACCCTGTTCGAGCGCAGCAGCGGGCGTCAGCCACAGTTGACCGAAGCGGGAGCGGCGCTGCTGGAGGATGCCAAGGAGTTGCTGCGCCAGTGCGAGCGCCTTGAAGGCCGGGCCTCGGCGCTGATGCGCGGGCAGGAACCGCGCCTGCGCCTGGCCCAGGATGAGGCGATGCCCTATCCGCCGGTGATCGAGAGCCTGGACGAGTTGTCGCTGCAGTTCCCGCTGCTGGAAGTGCAACTGGCCAGCAGCGCCCAGGGCGATGTGGCGCGGCAACTGGTCGAACGGCGCGCGGACCTGGGCTTGATGTTCCATCACGAGCGGGTGCCCGATGCGCTGGAGCGTCGTGTGCTGGGCAGCATCGAGATGGTCACGGTGTGTCCCGTGGGGCATCCGCTGGCGACGGTGGGACGGGTCAGTTGCGAGCATCTGGCGCGGCACCGGCAGTTGCTGGTCAACCCGCGGGACAGCGGCTACGCCGGGGGCGAGCCGGCCAGCCCGCTGGTCTGGCGCGCGGACAGTTTCTATGTGATGGCCGAACTGTTGCAGCGCGGCCTGGGGTGGGCCTGGTTGCCGAGGCATGTAGTGCAGTACCCGGCTTATCAACAACAGATGGTCGAGCTGGATTGCGAATGGCGTCCGCCGGCGCTGGTGGTGGAACTGGCCTGGCGCCGGGACGAGCCGCTGGGGCCGGCGGCGCAGTGGTTGGCGGAAAGGTTTGCTGTGCATCTGCGGGAAATGGGTTGAAGTTTACGGCCTCATCGCCGGCAACGCCGGCTCCCACAGTATGTGAGCGGCGCTAGACCTTGTGGGAGCCGGCGTTGCCGGCGATGAGGCCCTCGAAGTCAGCATGGAAGCATTGCCGATGGCTTCCTTGTAAACTCCCGCGCCATGAACAGAACTCTCTATACCCTGCTGTTTCACCTGGGCCTGCCGCTGGTTGCGCTGCGCCTGTTCCTGCGTGGGCGCAAGGCGCCGGCTTATCGCCAGCGCATTGGCGAGCGTTTCGCCATCGGCCTGCCGCCGCTCAAGCCCGGCGGTATCTGGGTCCACGCCGTGTCGGTGGGCGAAAGCATCGCCGCGGCGCCGATGATCCGTGGGCTGCTGGAACGTTATCCACAGTTGCCGATCACGGTAACCTGCATGACCCCTACCGGCTCGGAACGGATCCGCGCGATGTTCGCCGGCGAGCCGCGCATCCAGCACTGCTACCTGCCCTATGACCTGCCCTGGGCGGCGGCGCGCTTCCTCGACAGGGCGCGACCGCAGTTGGGCATCATCATGGAAACCGAGTTGTGGCCCAACCATATCCACCAATGCGCCAAGCGCGGGATTCCGGTAGCCCTGGCCAACGCCCGGCTATCCGAGCGTTCGGCCCGGGGCTACGCGCGTTTTGCCGGGCTGACCCGGCCGATGCTGGAGGAAATGAGCCTGTTCGCCGTGCAGACCGAGGCCGAGGCCGAGCGCTTCCGCCAGTTGGGCGCGCGTCCGGCGACGGTGCAGGTGACCGGCTCGATCAAGTTCGATCTGAAGATCGACGAGCACCTGCTGCCGCGCGCCCGTGAACTGCGCGAGCAGTGGGGAGCGACCCAGCGTCCCGTGTGGATTGCCGCCAGTACCCACGACGGCGAGGACGCGCTGATCCTGGCTGCGCACAAGCAATTGCTGGACGCCCATGCCGACGCGCTGTTGATCCTGGTGCCACGGCATCCGGAGCGTTTCAACGCGGTTCATCAATTGTGTGCCGAACACTTCGCCACGGTGCGTCGTTCCACCGGCGCGGCGGTGGACGGGCAGACCCGGGTGCTGCTTGGCGACACCATGGGCGAATTGCTGTTCCTGTATGCCCTGGCCGATATCGCCTTCGTCGGCGGCAGCCTGGTGCCGACCGGCGGGCACAACCCGCTGGAGCCGGCGGCGCTGGCCTTGCCGGTGATCATGGGGCCCCATGTGTTCAACTTCCTGGAAATCAGCGCGATGTTGCGCGAGGCGGGAGCGTTGGAGCAGGTCGATGATGCCGAGGGCCTGGCGACCGAGGTGAGAAGGCTGATCGAGTTGCCGCGGGATGCAAGGAGGATGGGCGAGGCGGGCGTGGCGGTGATGCGGGCCAATCAAGGGGCCTTGCAGCGTTTGCTCGATGGTTTGGGGGCTTTGATCAAGTAGAGACTGTTCCACCGCAATCGCTGCGGTGCGGCGATCCGACAAGCCAGCTCCCACAGGGTTCTGTGGGAGCTGGCTTGCCAGCGATAAGGCCCCTACGGACGGCTGTCGAAATTGGCCTTGGCCGCCGCCGCCAGGTCAGGCGGCAGGAAGTCCTTGTCCGGGTTGTAGTCCGGCTTCAGGTAGCGCCCGAGATCCTGCAGGTCCTGCGGGCTCAAGGTTCCGGCGGCCTGCTTAAGGCGCAGGTTGTCGAGGATGTAGTCGTAGCGGGTGTTGTTGTAGTCGCGCACCGAGGTGTACAGCTGGCGCTGTGCGTCGAGTACGTCGACGATGTTGCGCGTGCCCACCTGGTAACCGATTTCCGTGGCTTCCAGCGCGCTCTGGTTGGAAATGATCGACTGCTTGCGCGCCTGAACCTGTTCCACATCGGTGTTTACCGCGCGGTGCAGGTTGCGGGTGTTCTCCACCACCTGGCGGCGCAGGCTTTCACGCTGCTGCTCGGTCTGGCTCAAGCGCTGGTAGGCCTCGCGCACCTGCGAGCTGGTCAGGCCGCCGCTGTAGATCGGGATATTCAACTGCAGGCCGATGCTGGTCTGCTCCACGTCGCCGCCATAGCGCTGCCCGGTGTAGTTCGGGTTGCTGAAGCCGAGGCTGTCGTTGTCACCCTTCTCGTAGCGCGCTACCGCATCGACGGTCGGGGCATGCCCGGCCTTGCGCTGGCGCAGGGTTTCCTCGGCGGCCTGCACGGCGTGGTTGGTCGCTTGCAGGTTGAGGTTCTGCTGGGTCGCGGTGTCGACCCAGGCCTTGGCATCGTTGGGGATCGGCACCTGCACCGGAAGTGTATGGACAATGCCCTGGATCGAGTTGTAGTCGCGGTTGGTCAGGGTCACCAGGGCTTCGAAGGCGTCGGCCACGCGGCGCTCGGCGATGATCCGGTTGGCCCGCGCGGTATCGTAGCTGGCCTGGGATTGCAGTACGTCGGTCTTGTCCGACAGGCCCACGTCGAAGCGCTCGTTGGACTGGTCGAGCTGGCGCTTGAAGGCTGCTTCCTCGGCCTTGGTCGAGGCCAGGTTGTCCTGGGCGCGCAGCACCGCAAAGTAATTCTCGGCGCTTTGCAGGATAAGGTTCTGCTCGGTGGCCGACAGCTCCAGGGCCGCCTGCTCGTTGACTGCTTCGGCTGCCTGCAACTGGAACCAGCGGTCGGCGCGGAAGATCGGCTGGGCCAGGGTCGCGCTCCAGGTGTTGCCGCTGCGGCTGGCAGTGATCGATGGCTGATCGATGCTGGTCCGGGTATTCATCATCTCGGCGCCGGCAGACAGGTTCGGCAGCAGGCCGGCACGGGCCTGGGGCACCACTTCGCGACGGGCGCCATAGTCGGCACGGGCGGCGGCGAGGTCGGCGTTGTTGCTGACGGCCTCGTTGTAAACGCTGACCAGGTCGGTTTTGCTCGACAGCGGCAAGTCTGCTGCCCAGGCCAATCCGTTGGAAGCACAAGACACGGCAAGCGCCAGTGAAAGTTTGCGCAGCATAGGGCGGTCCTTGAACGAAGAAGGTAATTCTGAACTTGCGAGTGTAGTTGCGCTGGCAGTTTGCAACAATCTGGCAATTGCGCCATTTGTCACGCTGGTGTCCGGAGTGTTGGCGTTTGTGCTCGCGCCGGTCTAGACTGCGCGAGTTCTTGTCGGGGTGCCTTGCGTTGAGGCTGAGATCGGAAATTCCGGATCCCGTTGAACCTGATCAGGTTAGCGCCTGCGTAGGGAACAAGATTGCTCGCTTCCCGCGAGCCCTCTTGTGCCGGGTCCGGGAATGTCGAGTCAGCCGCAGCAGGCCGCCAGACACCCCCGCATTCTGCACAGCACCGCCCCAGGTGCATTCTCCGTGCCCCCATCAGGTTCACTCCGACATCCAATCCGTCTGGAGAGCCTGTGATGAGCAAACAAGAAAAATACCCGTCCAACCTGAGCGAGTCCGCCCAGGTCGATCAGCAGTCCGTGCAACCCTTCACCCGTTCGCGCAAGGTGTATGTCGAGGGCTCGCGTCCGGACATCCGCGTGCCGATGCGGGAAATCAGCCTTGACGATACCCCCACCGACTTCGGCGGCGAGCCCAACGCCCCGGTGCTGGTGTACGACACCTCCGGCCCGTACACCGACCCCAATGTGGTGATCGACGTGCGCAAGGGCCTGGGCGACGTACGTTCGGCCTGGATCGACGACCGCGGCGACACCGAACGGCTCGACGGCCTGTCCTCCGACTTCGGCCAGCAGCGCCTGAACGACCCCGAGCTGACCAAGCTGCGCTTCGCCCACGTGCGCAACCCGCGCCGGGCCAAGGCCGGGGCCAACGTCAGCCAGATGCACTATGCGCGCAAGGGCATCATCACCGCCGAGATGGAATACGTCGCGCTGCGCGAAAACATGAAGCTGCAGGAAGCCCGTGCAGCCGGCCTGCTCGATCAGCAGCACGCCGGGCACAGCTTCGGCGCGAGCATTCCGAAGGAGATCACTCCCGAGTTCGTCCGCGAGGAAATCGCCCGCGGCCGCGCGATCATTCCGGCCAACATCAACCACGTGGAACTGGAGCCGATGATCATCGGCCGCAACTTCCTGGTGAAGATCAACGGCAACATCGGCAACAGCGCCCTGGGCTCTTCCATCGAGGAAGAAGTGGCCAAGCTGACCTGGGGCATCCGCTGGGGCTCGGACACGGTCATGGACCTGTCCACCGGCAAGCACATCCATGAAACCCGCGAGTGGATCATCCGCAACTCGCCGGTGCCGATCGGCACCGTACCGATCTACCAGGCCCTGGAAAAGGTCAATGGCGTGGCCGAGGACCTGACCTGGGAATTGTTCCGCGACACCCTGATCGAACAGGCCGAGCAAGGCGTGGACTACTTCACCATCCACGCCGGCGTGCTGCTGCGCTACGTGCCACTGACGGCCAAGCGGGTAACCGGCATCGTCAGCCGCGGCGGTTCGATCATGGCCAAGTGGTGCCTGGCGCATCACAAGGAGAACTTCCTCTATACCCACTTCGAAGAAATCTGCGAAATCATGAAGGCCTACGACGTCAGCTTCTCGCTGGGCGACGGCCTGCGTCCTGGTTCGATTGCCGATGCCAACGACGAAGCGCAGTTCGGCGAGCTGGAAACCCTTGGCGAGCTGACCAAGATCGCCTGGAAGCATGACGTGCAGTGCATGATCGAAGGGCCCGGCCACGTGCCGATGCAACTGATCAAGGAAAACATGGACAAGCAGCTGGAATGCTGCGACGAGGCGCCGTTCTACACCCTCGGCCCGCTGACCACCGACATCGCGCCCGGCTACGACCACATCACCTCCGGTATCGGTGCCGCGATGATCGGCTGGTTCGGCTGCGCCATGCTCTGCTATGTCACGCCGAAGGAACACCTCGGCCTGCCGAACAAGGATGACGTCAAGACCGGGATCATCACCTACAAGATCGCCGCCCATGCGGCGGACCTGGCGAAAGGGCATCCGGGCGCGCAGATCCGTGACAACGCGTTGAGCAAGGCACGTTTCGAATTCCGCTGGGAAGACCAGTTCAACCTGGGCCTGGATCCGGACACCGCGCGCTCGTTCCACGACGAGACCCTGCCGAAGGACTCGGCCAAGGTCGCGCACTTCTGCTCCATGTGCGGGCCGAAGTTCTGCTCGATGAAGATCACCCAGGAAGTGCGCGAATACGCCGCCAACCAGCGCATCGACGCGGTTGACGTGGCGGTCGAGGACGGCATGCGCGAGCAGGCCGAGCGGTTCCGCCAGGAAGGCAGCCAGTTGTACAAGAAAGTCTGAGGCGGCCCCGATCGCTGGCAAGCCAGCTCCCACAGGGTTCTCCGTGGGAGCTGGCTTGCCAGCGATGAGGCCCTCGAAACCAACAAAAAACGCCCGCCGAGACCCTATCGTGTCCCTACCCAGCAACTACTCCCCCGATTCCCCCGTCCCCGGCCACCAGCGCATCTTCGGCGCCCGTGACCTGTTCTCCCTGTGGTTCTCCCTCGGCATCGGCCTGATGGTCCTGCAGACCGGCGCGTTGCTGGCGCCGGGCCTGGGTCTGGCCGGGTCGATCCTGGCCATCGCCCTGGGCACCCTGGTCGGCGTTCTGCTGCTGGCCGCGGTTGGGGTGATCGGCAGCGACACCGGCCTTTCGGCCATGGCCGCCCTGCGCCTGAGCCTGGGCCGGCACGGCGCGGCGCTTCCGGCAGTGCTCAACCTGCTGCAACTGATCGGCTGGGGCTCCTTCGAAATCATCGTCATGCGCGACGCCGCCAGCCTGCTCGGCGCGCAGTCATTCGGCGACAGCAGCGCCTGGAACAGTCCGCTGCTGTGGACCCTGTTCTTCGGCGGTCTCGCCACCTTGCTGGCGGTCAGCGGTCCGCTGACCTTCGTGCGCCGCATCCTGCGCAAATGGGGGATCTGGCTGCTGCTTGGCGCCTGCCTGTGGCTGACCTGGAACCTGTTCGCCAAGGCCGACCTGGCCGCTCTGTGGACGAAGGCGGGTGACGGCACCCTGTCGCTGGCGGTGGGCTTCGACATCGCCATTGCCATGCCGCTGTCGTGGCTCCCGCTGATAGCCGACTACTCGCGCTTCGGCAAGCGTGCCAGCCGGGTTTTCGGCGGCACTGCACTGGGCTTCTTCATCGGTAACTTCTGGTTGATGAGCCTGGGCGTGGCGTACACCCTGGCGTTCGCCCCGAGCGGTGAAGTGAACGCCTTGCTGCTGGCGTTGGCAGGGGCGGGCCTGGGTATTCCGCTGCTGCTGATCCTGCTCGACGAGTCGGAAAACGCTTTTGCCGATATCCATTCGGCGGCGGTGTCCAGCGGCCTGCTGCTACGCCTGAAGGTGGAGCACCTGGCGCTGGCGATCGGCGTGGTCTGCACCCTGATCGCCTGCTTCGCGCCGCTGGCGCAGTACCAGAACTTCCTGCTGCTGATCGGCTCGGTGTTCGCGCCGCTGTTCGGCGTGGTGCTGGTGGATCACTTCGTGCTGCGCCGGCGGCGCCTGCCGGCGCAGGTCGGTTCGCTGCACTTCGGCGCCGTGCTGGCATGGGCCGGCGGCGTGGCAACCTACCATTTGCTGGCGAACCATATGCCCGAGGTTGGTGCGACCCTGCCGGCCTTGCTGCTGGCAGGGGTGCTGCACGGGCTGTTCAGCTTCAGCCGCGGCCGGGGAACAGTTCCGGCTTGATCACACCATTGAGGCGCGGGTAGGGGATCTTCAGTTCGACGTGGCCCATGGCGTAGGGCGCAATGGCGTACACGTCGTACTTGAGCACCACTGCGCCGTAGGTCAGGGCGATGTTCGGGGTTTTCTGGAACGGCCAGTTCTTCACGAATTCCGGGTCCTGGTCCATCTTGGTCGAGATCAGCCAGCCGCGATGGGCCTCTTGCGCGGTTTTCCAGAACGTCTCTTCCTGGCCCGGAACCAGCATGTCCTGCAGGGTCAGGACCTTTTCCTGCTGGCGCGACCAGTTGATGAAGGCGCGGCCGGGGTTGCCGTGGGCGCCGCCGGTATCCAGGTAGCTGGACAGCTCGATGATCACCAGTCCGTCATGCTGCTCGCGTACCTTGGCTTGCAGATAGCTGCTGTTACGGCTCTGCGCCGAACGCAGGAAACTCTCTTCATAGGCCTTGAGCGAGGTCGGCAGCGGCCCGCCGGCGGCGGCGAACTGCAGCAGGCGACGCTCGATCACCGCGTCCAGTTGCGGCTGGGCCGGGAAGTGCAGGGTGTCGATGTTCACCAGCGGGCAATCGCTGGCGCTGCAACCGGGCTTGATGTGCTCCCAGGCTTCGCGCTTGACCTCCAGCGGCTTGCGCATGTTGGGCTGGAAAACGCTCTGGCAGGCCCCCAGGGCCAGGGCCAGTACGGCCACGGTAGTCAGTTTCGCAAGCGTCATGATGATCCTTCTGGAACGACGGTAATCGGCCTTGGACCGCCGGCATGGCAGTCGGTTCGCCGCTAACCTTGATTAGACAGACGGTGCCTATCCTCGCAGTCCTTGGGTTGACTTGAAAGAGGGTGAAAGCCGAGGGTACGCGGGGTAGGATGGCGCGAAGCCACAAGCCCGAAGTCGAATGTGACGTTGTAGATAGAGGCATCGAGGATTTCCATGACAGACAACTCCAGCACCGTTCCAGCCGCCGTCGAGATCGTCCAGCGCGACACCTGTTTCCAGGGTTTCTATCGCCTCGACCGGGTACGCCTGCGGCATGAGCTGTTTGCCGGCGGCATGGGCCGCGAGATCAGCCGGGAGCTGTTCGTGCGCCACGATGCGGTGTGCGTCCTGCCCTATGATCCGCAGCGCGACGAAGTGGTGCTGATCGAGCAGTTCCGCGTCGGCGCCCTGGGCAAGACCGCCAATCCCTGGCTGGTGGAGCTGGTCGCCGGTCTGATCGACAAGGACGAACAGCCGGAACAGGTTGCGCACCGCGAGGCGCAGGAGGAAGCTGGGCTGACCTTCTCCGCGCTGTGGCCGATGACCCGGTATTTCCCGTCACCCGGTGGCAGCGACGAGTTGGTCCATTTGTACCTCGGTCGTTGCAGCAGCGAGGGGGCTGGCGGGCTGCATGGCCTGGAAGAAGAGGGCGAGGATATCCGCGTGCGGGTCTGGGCATTCGAGGATGCCCTGCAAGCCGTGCGCGACGGGCTGATTGCCAATGCGGCGTCGATCATCGCCTTGCAGTGGCTGGCGTTGAACCGCGATGAAGTCAGGGGGATGTGGTCGTGAATCTTGTGCGTGAACGCTATCGGGTCGATCTGGTTGGCTTGCAGGCTGCCTGCGAGGCGAACTATGCACGCCTGATGCGTTTGCTCCCGGCGATGCGCACCTCCCTGGAGTCACGGCGCATCGGCATGACCCAGGGCGACCAGATGCTTGGCGTGCTGACCCTGGAAGTGCTGCAGGCCTGTCCCTATACAACCACGCTGCGTGTGCGCCAGGAGCACAGCCTGCCGTGGCTGCCGGTACCGCAACTGGAAGTGCAGGTCTATCACGACGCGCGCATGGCCGAGGTGGTCAGTGCCGAGCACGCCCGACGGTTCCGCAGCGTCTATCCCTACCCCAATGCGGCGATGCACCAGCCGGACGAAAAGGCCCAGCTCAACCTGTTCCTCGGCGAGTGGTTGAGCCACTGCCTGGCCTGCGGTCACGAACTCGAAGCGGTTCGCTGAAATGTGACGGGGGTCTTGGTGGCGGTTTGATCCTCCGATCCTTCCCCACCATAATCGTGCAGATTCCCCCAAGGAGACGGCCCCTTGCCGCACGCAACCCCCTCATCCAGTGCCCCGGTCCGGCTGGTGCAGCTTTCTGACAGTCATCTGTTCGCCGATGGCGAGGGTTCCCTGCTGGGCATGAATACCCGTGACAGCCTGCAACGGGTCATCGACCAGGTGCTCGCCGAGCAGCCGCGGATCGACCTGGTGCTGGCCACCGGTGATCTGTCCCAGGATGGCAGCGAGGCGTCCTACCGGCAGTTTCGCGAGATGACCGCGGTGCTCGGTGCGCCGACCCGTTGGCTAGCCGGCAACCATGATGAGCCACTGCCGATGGAGCGGGTGGCGGCAGGCACCGATCTGCTGGAGGCCGTCACCGATATCGGCAATTGGCGCGTGATCATGCTCGACTCGTCGATTCCGGGCAGCGTGCCGGGGTGTCTGGAAGCCGATCAACTGCAACTGCTCGACCAGGCCTTGGGCAGCGCCGACGGCCGTCACTGCCTGGTGTGCCTGCATCATCAGCCCATCTCCATCGACTGCGCCTGGATGGCGCCCATCGGCTTGCGCAATCCCGAGGCACTGTTCGCCGCCATTGCACCTTATCCACAGGTGCGGGCGCTGCTTTGGGGGCACATTCACCAGGAGTGGGACCAGCATCTCGACGGACGCCGGCTATTGGCCTCGCCGTCCACCTGCATCCAGTTCGAGCCGCGCAGCGAGGACTTCAAGGTCGATGAACAGCGTACGCCCGGCTACCGCTGGCTGGCCCTGCATGACGATGGCCGCCTGGAAACCGGCGTCTCGCGCCTTGGTGATTTTGCCTTCGATGTGGACTACGGCAACGGCTACTGAAGCACCGCGTAATCTCTAAAGCTGAATCATTTCCCTCTTATCAGGCTAAACTGCGCGTCTTTGTGCCCGTCACTCGCGGGCATTTCAGGAAATCCGGGGGCGGAATGTCGGGCTCGATCCTTTATATCCATGGTTTGAACAGCTCGCCTGGCTCGATGAAGGCCAGCCAGTTGCTGGCGGTCATGCAGCGCATGGGGCTTGCCGGGCAACTGCGGATCCCGGCGCTGCATCACCATCCGCGCCAGGCCATCGCCCAGCTCGAAGCCGACATTGCCGAACTGGGCCGGCCATTGCTGGTCGGTAGTTCCCTCGGCGGCTACTATGCGACTCACCTGGCCGAACGGCATGGATTGAAGGCGCTGCTGATCAACCCGGCGGTCAATCCGCACCAGTTGTTCGACGGCTACCTGGGCACCCAGACCAACCACTACACCGGCGAGACCTGGGAACTGACCCACGATCACGTCGAGGCCCTGGCGGCGCTGGAAGTGCCGCCGCCGCTGGATGCCGCGCGTTACCAGGTATGGCTGCAGACCGGCGACGAAACCCTTGATTATCGCCGCGCCGAACGTTTCTACCGGGCCTGTGCCCTGCGTATCGAAGCCGGTGGCGACCACAGCTTCCAGCGCTTCGCCCTGCATCTGCCAGCGCTGTTGTCCTACGCAGGCATTGACGCGAAGGCGTATCAGGACCTGGATTTTTCTGTATTTTGATTGCTTATTTTCACCCACGAACGACGACGAGAACCCATGGCCAATCCCAGCGCTAGCGCCTATAACGCAGACGCCATCGAAGTCCTCTCGGGGCTTGACCCGGTACGCAAGCGTCCGGGCATGTACACCGACACCAGCCGCCCCAACCACCTGGCCCAGGAAGTCATCGACAACAGTGTCGACGAAGCCTTGGCCGGCCATGCCCGTTCGGTCCAGGTGATCCTTCACGCCGACCATTCCCTTGAAGTCTGCGACGACGGGCGCGGCATGCCGGTGGATATCCACCCCGAAGAGGGCGTGTCCGGGGTCGAGCTGATCCTCACCAAGCTGCACGCCGGCGGCAAGTTCTCCAACAAGAACTACCAGTTCTCCGGCGGTCTGCATGGTGTTGGCATCTCGGTGGTCAACGCCCTGTCGACCCAGGTCCGGGTGCGGGTCAAGCGTGATGGCAACGAGTACCAGATGACCTTCGCCGACGGCTTCAAGGCCAGCGAACTGGAAGTCATCGGCAGCGTCGGCAAGCGCAATACCGGGACCAGCGTGTATTTCTCCCCGGATCCGAAGTACTTCGATTCCGCGAAGTTCTCCGTCAGCCGCCTCAAGCATGTGCTCAAGGCCAAGGCCGTACTGTGCCCGGGCCTGTCGGTCACCTTCGAGGACAAGAGCACCGGCGAGAAAGTCGAGTGGCATTACGAGGACGGCCTGCGCTCCTACCTGGTCGACTCGGTCAGCGAATTCCAGCGCCTGCCGGACGAACCGTTCTGCGGCAGCCTGGCCGGTAACAAGGAGGCCGTGGACTGGGCCCTGCTGTGGCTGCCCGAGGGTGGCGACAGCATCCAGGAAAGCTACGTCAACCTGATTCCTACCGCCCAGGGCGGTACCCACGTCAACGGCCTGCGCCAGGGCCTGCTGGACGCGATGCGCGAGTTCTGCGAGTTCCGCAACCTGTTGCCCCGTGGCGTCAAGCTGGCGCCGGAAGACGTCTGGGAGCGCATCACCTTCGTCCTTTCGATGAAGATGCAGGAGCCGCAATTCTCCGGGCAGACCAAGGAACGCCTGTCCTCCCGCGAAGCCGCCGCCTTCGTCTCCGGTGTGGTGAAAGACGCGTTCAGCCTGTGGCTCAACGCCCATCCCGAGCTGGGCATGCAACTGGCCGAGCTGGCCATCAGCAACGCCGGCCGTCGCCTCAAGGCAAGCAAGAAGGTCGAGCGCAAGCGCGTCACCCAGGGCCCGGCGCTGCCAGGCAAGCTGGCGGATTGCGCGGGCCAGGACCCGATGCGCGCCGAGCTGTTCCTGGTCGAGGGCGACTCGGCCGGTGGTTCGGCCAAGCAGGCGCGGGACAAGGAATACCAGGCGATCCTGCCGCTGCGCGGCAAGATCCTCAACACCTGGGAAGTGGATGGCGGCGAAGTCCTCGCCAGCCAGGAAGTGCACAACATCGCCGTGGCCATCGGCGTCGACCCGGGTGCCACCGACCTGAGCCAGCTGCGCTACGGCAAGATCTGCATCCTCGCCGACGCCGACTCCGACGGCTTGCACATCGCCACCTTGCTCTGCGCCCTGTTCGTCCAGCATTTCCGTCCGCTGGTCGAGGCCGGCCACGTCTATGTGGCGATGCCGCCGCTGTACCGCATCGACCTGGGCAAGGAAATCTACTACGCCCTGGATGAAGCCGAGCGTGACGGCATCCTCGACCGCCTGGTGGCCGAGAAGAAGCGCGGCAAGCCGCAGGTCACCCGATTCAAGGGCCTCGGCGAGATGAACCCGCCGCAACTGCGCGAAACCACCATGGACCCGAACACCCGGCGCCTGGTCCAGCTGACCCTCGACGACTTCGAGCAGACCCGTGAAATCATGGACATGCTCCTGGCCAAGAAGCGCGCGGGCGATCGCAAGTCCTGGCTGGAAAGCAACGGCAACCTGGCCGAGGTCATGGCTTGATCCGTGGCTTGCTCGTGGCGCTGCTGGCCCTGTCCGCAGCCCCGGCCATGGCCGACCCGTGGCCGGAGCTGACCCTGCTCGGCGAGCATCCGGTCGAAGGCATGCGCGGCGGCAACCTCTCGGGGCTGGCGCAGTGCAACGGGACCTTGTGGACCATTTCCGACCGCGATGACGACCTGGTCTACAGGCTCGATACCACCAGCCATGTATGGCAGGCCCTTGGCGAGCCGCTGGCGGCGCCAGCCGTGCCGGATCCCGGCTTCCCGCTGGGGTTGCGCTCACGGCAATGGGCGGCTTCGCTGGTGCGTGGCGGCGATCTGGACTTCGAAGGCATCAGCTGTGATGCGGCCGGCAACCGCTACATCGTCAGCGAAGCCTACGCTGCGGTGCTGGAAGTGCCGGTGCAGGGCGAGCCGAACTGGCTGAAGATCGATCCGGCAATGATCCGCCAGGCCCGGGCCAGCGGGATGCTCCTGCATTTCAACGCCTTGTTCGAAGGCCTTGCCGTCAGCCCGGCCGGCGACCGCCTGTGGCTGGCCGCCGAGCGCGAGCGCCGCGGCCTGCTGCTGGTCAACCGCAAGCAGAGCACCTGGGCCTGCGGCGATGCTTGCGTCCTGCTCAGCGAGGCCGGCACCGAGATGCAGCCTGACCAGTTTCCCAAGGCCCGCGAGGTGTCGCGGGACTTTTCCGACCTGGCGCTGTTCGAGGGCAAGCTGTTCACCCTGGAACGCAACGCCTACCGCATCTGCCGTCGTGATGCCCAGGGCGGGCAGGTGGAGCGCTGCTGGTCGTTTGCCGGCGAAGCCTTGACCGAACAGCGGCAATACAGCCAGCCCTACGGCCTGGCCGAGGCCCTGGTGATCGACGCCGAAGGCGCCTGGATCGGTATCGACAACAACAATGGCACCCGCGCCGATGGCGAGGACCGCCCGATCGTCTGGCGTTTCGCCGCGCCGAAAGGCGGCTGGAGCGCGAAGAAATGAGCCAGACCCCGGGCCAGCGTATCGGGCGGGTGTTCATGGTTCTGGCCTGGGCGGCTGGCCTGTTCCTCGCCACACGCTTTTTCGGCGCGTGGGAAGACCGGCAGGTCAATCCCAACAGCCAGATCACCTCGCAACAGGGTGACGGTTTCGTCGAAGTGCGCCTGGCCAGCAATGGCCAGGGGCATTTCGTCGCCGACGGCCTGATCAACGGTCAGGCCGTGCATTTCCTGCTGGATACCGGGGCCACCGATGTCGCGATTCCCGAGGCCCTGGCGCGGGACTTCGGCCTGGAGCGCGGAGCATCGGTAACCCTGAGCACCGCCAATGGCCGCACCGAGGGCTACCGCACCCGGCTGGACAGCGTGCAACTGGGCGATATCCTGCTGCGCGATGTCCGCGCCCTGGTGGTCCCCGGCCTCGATGACAGCCAGGTATTGCTGGGCATGAGTGCCCTGAAACAACTTGAATTCACCCAGCGCGGCGGCACCTTGCTGCTGCGCCAGACCTTGAACTGATGAGGCCCGCATGAGCGACTCCCTTGATCTGAGCCTCGATGGCGTAGAGCGCCGGTCACTGGCCGACTTCACCGAACAGGCCTACCTCAACTATTCCATGTACGTGATCATGGACCGGGCCCTGCCGCATATCGGCGACGGCCTGAAGCCGGTGCAGCGGCGCATCGTCTATGCCATGAGCGAACTGGGCCTGGATGCCGACTCCAAGCACAAGAAGTCGGCGCGGACCGTCGGTGACGTGCTCGGTAAATTCCACCCCCACGGCGACTCGGCCTGCTACGAAGCCATGGTGCTGATGGCACAGCCCTTCAGCTATCGCTACACCCTGGTCGATGGCCAGGGTAACTGGGGTGCGCCGGACGACCCGAAGTCCTTCGCGGCCATGCGCTACACCGAGGCGCGCCTGTCGCGCTATTCCGAAGTGCTGCTCAGCGAACTGGGCCAGGGCACGGCTGACTGGGTGCCGAACTTCGACGGTACCCTCGAAGAACCTGCCGTGTTGCCCGCACGTTTGCCGAATATCCTCCTCAATGGCACCACCGGTATCGCCGTGGGCATGGCCACCGACGTACCGCCGCATAACCTGCGGGAAGTCGCCAGCGCCTGCGTGCGCCTGCTCGACGAGCCGAAAGCCACCATCGAGCAACTGTGCGAGCACATCCAGGGCCCGGACTACCCGACCGAAGCGGAAATCATCACCCCGCGCGCCGAACTGCTGAAGATCTACGAAAGCGGTCGCGGCTCGATCCGCATGCGTGCCGTCTATCGCATCGAGGACGGCGATATCGTCGTTACCGCGCTGCCGCACCAGGTCTCCGGGGCCAAGGTGCTAGAGCAGATCGCCGCACAGATGCAGGCCAAGAAACTGCCGATGGTCGCCGACCTGCGTGACGAGTCCGACCACGAGAACCCGTGCCGCATCGTCATCATCGCCCGCTCCAACCGGGTCGATCTGGACGAACTGATGCAGCACCTGTTCGCCACCACCGACCTGGAGTCGAGCTACCGGGTCAACGTCAACATCATCGGCCTCGATGGCCGGCCGCAATTGAAGAACCTGCGCGCACTGCTGCTGGAGTGGCTGGAGTTCCGCATCGCTACCGTTCGTCGGAGGCTGAAGTTCCGTCTCGACAAGGTCGAGCGCCGCCTGCACCTGTTGGACGGTTTGCTGGTCGCCTTCCTCAACCTTGACGAAGTGATCCACATCATCCGCACCGAGGACCAGCCCAAGCAGGCGCTGATCGCTCGCTTCGAACTGACCGAGATCCAGGCCGACTACATCCTCGAAACCCGTCTGCGCCAGTTGGCGCGACTGGAAGAGATGAAGATCCGCAGCGAGCAGGAAGAACTGCTCAAAGAGCAGGCCAGGCTGCTGGCCCTGCTGGGCAGCGACAGCAAGCTACGCAAGCTGGTGCGTAGCGAGCTGATCAAGGATGCGGAAACCTACGGCGATGACCGTCGTTCGCCGATCGTCGCCCGTGCCGAGGCCAAGGCCTTGTCGGAAAACGAGCTGATGCCGACCGAGCCGGTCACTGTCGTTCTGTCGGAAAAAGGCTGGGTGCGCTGTGCCAAGGGTCACGATATCGATGCCACCGGCCTGGCCTACAAGGCGGGTGATGGCTTCAAAGTGGCGGCGGCAGGGCGATCCAATCAGTTCGCCGTGTTCATAGACTCCACCGGGCGCAGCTATTCGCTTCCTGCTCACAAGCTGCCAGGGGCACGGGGCCACGGCGAGCCACTGACCGGTCATCTGAAACCGCCACCTGGCGCGGTCTTTGAATGCGTGCTGATGCCGGACGACGAGGCGCTGTACGTGGTCGCTTCCGACGCAGGCTACGGTTTCGTGGTCAAGGGCGAGGATCTGCAGGCCAAGGTCACGGCCGGCAAAGCCCTGCTCAGCCTGCCCAACGGCGCCAGGGTGCTGGCGCCGCGGCCGGTTTCCGACCGCGAGCAGAACTGGCTGGCCGCGGTGACCACCGAAGGCCGCCTGCTGGTGTTCAAGATCAGCGACCTGCCGCAACTGGGCAAGGGCAAGGGCAACAAGATCATCGGCATACCCGGTGATCGGGTGGCCAGTCGTGAAGAATATGTCACCGACATGGCGGTACTCTCCGACGGGGCGACCCTTGTATTGCAGGCCGGCAAGCGTACCCTGTCACTCAAGGGCGAGGACCTGGAGCACTACAAGGGTGAACGCGGTCGTCGGGGCAACAAGCTGCCGCGCGGCTTCCAGCGGGTCGATGCGTTGCTGGTCGAGACTCCCGAGTAGTACGAATACACGCCCGGATACGGTAATTTCCTACACGTTCCGGGCGTAAATACTGGAGTCAGAGCGTGTTTTCGCGGATGATAGCCCCCCTGTGGCGCCGGCGTGGCCGGGTGCCCGACTGAAATCATGAGTATCACTGCGGTGCCGTGTGGTGGCCGCCTGGATGGGATGATGACTTTTCTGCGCCTTCCATTTGTTCTTCTGCTGACCGGCGTGCTCGGCCTGGCAGGGTGCAGCATGCACCAGCCGGTTGCGCTGTATCAGCTCGACAGCGGCGAGCCAGGCCAGCCTAAGCAGGCGGCCGGCATGTCGGTGGTGCTGGGGCCGGTATCGGTCGCCGATTACCTGCAACGCGAGACCCTGCTGCAGCGTCAGAGCGACGGCAGCCTGACTGCGGCGACGGACGGTCGCTGGGCGGGCAGCCTGTCGGCGGATATCGATCAGTTGCTGGTTCGCCAGCTGGCCTGGCGCCTGGACAGCCAGCGTGTGGTCCTGGCCCCGGCCAGCACCGGCTTCAACCCGGATGTACAGGTATTGCTGTCGATCACCCGCCTGGATTCCGGGGCGAACCAACCGGCGGTCCTCGATGCGCAATGGCGCTTGCTGGACCGTCGTGGCCAGGTGCGGGACAACCGCATCGTGCACCTCGAACAGCCGCACGCGGGCAGTTCGGCGGCGCAGGTCCAGGCCCAGGGCCAGTTGCTGCAGAAGCTGGCCGAGCAACTGAGCTCTGCGCTCAAGCCATTGGCCAACCAGCCGGCGCTGGCGGAAGAGGCGCCGGCGAAGAAACCGGCGGCACCTGTTCAGGTACGCAAGGAGCCGGAGAAGCCAAAGATTCCCATGGCTTCGCCGATTCGTACCGATATGGAAGTGTTCCGCTTCTGAGCCATGGCGATCAGCGTTCGTCGGCTCAGTCTGGCTGGAACGGCGATTCGCTGAGGATCACTCCGGTTTCATCCACATAGCGCTGCCACTCTTGCAGCAGGGTGCGCAGCTTGTCCGGCTGCTCCCGGGCGAGGTCGTGAATCTCTCCCGGGTCCCGGCCCAGGTCGTACAACTGCCAGGTTGCCGGGCCCACCGGCCCCGGGATGTACACCGCCTTCCATTGGCCCTGGCGAATCGCCCGGCGGCCGAACAGCTCCCAGCCCGTCACGGTGTGCTGATCATGCACCTGGGCGGTTTCGCCCGAGAGAAAGCCCAGCCAGGACTTGCCCCGCAGCGGTGCGACATCGCGCCCGTGCCAGCGCTTGCCCGGGTGTCGCACGCCGGCCAGGTCGAGCAGGGTCGGGGTGATGTCCATCACCGTGCCGAAGCCATGGCTGATCTGCCCCTTGAGCGGCAGTTGCGGGTAATGCAGCAACGCCGGCACGCGAATCCCGCCCTGGGTAGTGAACGCCTTGAACAGCCGCGACGGCGCGGTGGCCGCCTGGGCCCAGGCCGGGCCGTACCAGACGTAGGAGTTGGCCCGGCCGATGTTTTCCAGGCGGTTGTCGTAGTGCTGGTTGAGGTAGGTCAGAAGCTCCGGGCCGAACTTGGGGAAGGCTTCCAGCAGCGCGCCCTCGGCGCCGTTGTCTGACATGAACAGGATCAGGGTGTTGTCCAGCTGGCCCTGCTGGCGCAGGTAGTCCACCACCCGGCCGATGTTCCAGTCCATGCGCTCGACCATCGCCGCATACACCTCCATGGCCCGCGCCGACAGCTGCCGTTGCTCATCGCTGAGAGCATCCCACTCGATGTTGAGGTTGAGCAGCGGATGGGGCTCGACCTCGCTATCGATCAGGCCCAGGGCCTTGAGCTTTTCCAGGCGCTCGCGGCGCAGCACCTCGGGGCCGGCGTCATAGCGGCCGCGGTATTTGGCGACGATCTCCTCGGGTGCCTGCAGCGGCCAGTGCGGTGCCGAGAACGGCAGGTAGGCGAAGAACGGCCGGCTCTGGTCGCGCTCTTTCAGGTACTGCAGGAGCTTGTCGCCGAACGCATCGGAGGAATAGAAGTCCGCCGGCAGTTCATCGATGAAACGGTCGTCCTCGATGTACAGCGCCGGCGTCGATTTCAGCAGCCCGGGCGTGTGTTCGTCGTAGGTCGGCTCGAAACCATAGTGGTTGGCCGCCCCTGGCAGCAGCGAGAACGAACGCTCGAAACCCCGGGCATGGGGCGCGCGCTCGGCGGTCAGGCCCAGGTGCCATTTGCCGCTCATCAGGGTCTGGTAGCCGGCTTCGCGCAGCAGCTCCGGCAGGGCCACCACGCGGTCGTTGAGGTAGCCCTCATAGCCCGGCTTGCCGATCAGTTCCGGGGTCAGGGCTTCGGCCATGGTGCCGATCCCTGCGATGTGGTGGTCGGTGCCGGTGAGCAGCATGGAGCGGGTCGGCGAGCAGGTCGGGGCGGTGTGGAAATCGGTCAGGCGCAGGCCATTGAAGGCAAGGGCATCGAGGTTCGGCGTGGCGATCTCGCCACCGAAGGCGCCGAGGTCGGAGAAACCCAGGTCGTCGGCCAGGATCACCAGAAAGTTGGGGCGTTGCGGCATCGCGGCACTCCTGTTCAGCAGGCAATGAAGGTCAAGGGCAGGTCGCGGATCTGCACCGGCGGCGGGGCCTGGTAGTGATCGTCGCTGGTCAGTTCGTGGAGCAGTTCTTCGCGCAGTTGGTGAAAGTCGAAACCGCTGCGCTGGCGCGGGTGCGGCAGTGTCACCTGAACCACGCGCTTGATCCGGCCCGGGCGCGGCTCCATCACCACCACCCGATCGGCCAGGAAAATCGCTTCCTCGACATCGTGGGTCACCAGCACCGTGGTGATTCTGGCCCGCTCGCGAATTGCCAGCAGTTCGTCCTGCATCTGCTGGCGGGTCAGGGCGTCGAGGGCGCCGAAGGGCTCGTCCAGCAGCAGGATGCGCGGGCTGGCCACCAGCCCGCGGGCAATCGCCACCCGCTGCGCCATGCCGCCGGAAAGCTGATGGGGATAGGCCCGGGCAAAGTCCTTGAGCCCCACCAGCTCGATGAAATCGCCGATCCGCCGCTGGCGTTCGGCGGCGCTCAATGGCTCGTTGACCAGGCCCAGGCCGATGTTCTCGGCCACGGTCAGCCAGGGGAACAGGCGATGCTCCTGGAACACGATGCCGCGTTCACTGCCGATGCCGCTGACCCGCTGGCCATCGACCCGGATTTCGCCGCGGAACTCGGTGTCCAGGCCGATCAGCAGGCGCAGCAGGGTGGACTTGCCGCAGCCGCTGGAACCGACAATGGCGACGAACTCGCCCTCGGCGATATCCAGGTTGAATTCGCGGATCGCCTCCACCTCGCCACCGGCGACGGCGAAGGTCTTGCCCACGTGATTGAAACTGACCAGGGGTGCGTTCATGCGTGTCTCCAGCGGGTGGCGCGGGTTTCGAGTTGTAGGCCCAGGCGATTGAGCAGGGCCCCGGTCAAGCCCACCAAGAGCATGCCGGCCATGATCAGGTCCATGCGCAGCAGTTGCTGGGCGCTGATCATCTGACTGCCGATGCCGCCATTGGAGGGCATGAAGTATTCCGCGCCGATGGTGCCCATCCAGGCGTAGATCAGGCTGATGCGCAGACCGGCGAAGATGCCCGGCGCCGCACCGGGCAACACCAGCCGGCGCAGCCGTTGCCAGAGGTTCAGGCGCAATACCTGGGCGGCTTCGGCCAGTTGTGGCGAGAGCTGGGCGACGCTGCGCTGGGTGGCGATGAACAGCGGGAAGAACGCGGCCAGGGCGACGAACACCCACTTGGCCAGTTCCCCCAGGCCGAACCAGGCGGTGAGCAGCGGTACCCAGGCGAAAATGGCGATCTGGCGGAGGGCGGCCAGGGTCGGTCCCAACAGCCGTTCAGCGAGGCGCGACATTCCCAGCAGCAAGCCCAGGGCCAGGCCCAGCCCGCCGCCGAGGGCCAGGCCGCCAAGGGCGCGCCCCAGGCTCAGCCCCATGCCCCCAAGCAGGCTGCCGTCGCGCAGGCCGTCGACAGTAGTGCTCAGCACCAGCAGCGGGCTCACCAGAATATTGGCGTCCACCCACTGCCCTGCGCTTGCCAGCTGCCACAGGGCCAGCAAGGCCAGGGGTAGCAGCCAGGGTTGCAGGCGCTGCCAGCCCTGATAGCGCGGACCACGGCCCAGGGCGGCGGTGGCCGGGTGCGGCCAGTGCACCAGTGTGCGGTCGAGCCAGCCGATACCGCGGTCCATGCCCACGCCGAGTACGCCGATCACCAGGATGCACACAAACACGATGTCCAGCATGAACAGCTGGCGCGCCCAGACCATCAGGTAGCCGATGCCTTCGCTGGAGGCGAGCAGTTCCACCGCCAGCAGCGAGGTCCAGCCGGTGGCCAGGGCCAGGCGCACGCCGGCCATGAACGCCGGCAGCGCGGCGGGCAACACCAGGCGCCGGATCAGCAGCGCGGGAGGCAGGCGCAGCACTGCGGCAGCTTCCCGCAGCCTGGGCTGGGCGTCGCGCACGCCCACCAGGGTGTGCACGGTCACGGGAACCACCACGGCTTTGACCAGCACGACCAGCTTGAGCATTTCGTCGATGCCGAAAAACACCATGAACAGCGGAATCCAGGCCAGGGTCGGAATCTGCGCCAGGGCGGCGAAGGTGGGGTAAACCAGCCGCTCCAGGCGCCGGCTGAAGCCCAGCGCCCCACCCAGCAGGGCGCCGGCGGCAATGCCGGCCAGGACGCCCCAGGCCAGGCGCTGCAGGCTGATCGCCAAATGGCCCCACAGCTCGCCCCGGCCCAGCTCCAGGGCGCTGCTCCAGACCAGCGCCGGGGCCGGCAGGATCTGCTCGCTCATCCACAGGTTGCGGCTGGCCAGCCACCACAAAACGAACAGGCTCAGGGGCAGCAGCCAGGGCAGCAGGCGCTGATGGATGGCGGGCCAGCCCGGGCGTCCGTCGGGCGGTGCCGTCAAGGGCAGGCTGAGCAGGGAAACACGGGCCATGGATGACCTCCGTCGTCGGGTTCTGCATGGCATGGAACGAGGGCGTAGGCGCTGGGCTTGCGGGCCTTTTGGCCGGCAGGGCGGCGCCTACGCTTTATTCGTTATGCTTCTAGTAAAGTTCTTATCGATACTATTAAGAGATAAGAAAAGCCATTTAAGGCTTCTTTACCGACACGCATCCAATGCATTTGAAGAATATTTTTCATGTGTCTCCTGCATATCCCCGGAGGCGTCCGTGATAGCTGGCTTATTCAATATGGTTATTAAAATGTGAGCTTATAGTATTTAAATCTTTGTCGATTTCGTGCCTACCTTCTGCTCCTCACAGCCTTGGTCTTCAGGAGCCGCACCCATGAACCTTCCCTTCAAACGCGTAATCAGCCTGTTCGCCGCACCGGCCCTGGCTGGGCTCCTGGGTTGCCTGCCGCTGCTGGCCCAGGCTGCCGAACTCAAGGAAATCCGCATCGCCGTGCCCGACCTAAGCGCCGGGACCCAGCACAGCGGTGGCGGGGTGGTGGATGTGCTGCGCCAACAACAGATCTACGAAAAGGCCTTCGCCGACCAGGGCATCAAGATCCAGTGGAATTTCTTCAAGGGCGCAGGCCCGGTGATCAACGAGGCCTTCGCCAACGGCCAGGTGGACCTGGCCTATCTCGGCGACCTGGCGGCCATCATTGGCAAGTCCAATGGCCTGGATACGCGCTTGCTCAGCGCCTCGGCCCGTGGAATCAAGCATTACCTGGGCGTGGTGCCGGGCTCCGGGATCAAGACCCTGGAAGACCTCAAGGGCAAGCGCGTGGCGGTGTTCCGTGGTACCGCTACGCAACTGTCGTTCGACGCGGCCCTGGCCAGCCGCGGCCTCAGCGAGAAGGACCTGAAAGTGGTCAACCTCGACTTCAACGCGGCGATCGCGGCCCTGGCGGCCAGGCAGATCGACGCCTCCTGGGGCAGCACCGGACTTTCGGCCCTGCGCAGCAAGGGGCTGGCCGAACTGCCCCTGAGCACCAAGGACCTGGGCGGTGCCGGCAGTGTGCAGAGCGTGCTGGTGGGCGCCGGCAAGTTTGTCGACGAGCACCCCGAAGCCGTGGCGAAACTGCTCAAGGCCCAGCAGCAGGCCGTAGCGTGGCTGACCCAGGACAGCAACAAGGAAGCCTATATCCAGCTGGTGTCGGGCCTGGCCAGCTACCCGCCGGTGATCCTGCAGGAAGACCTCAAGGACCAGCGCCTGAGCGAGATCTTCCCCTCGACCCTCGACCCGGTGTTCCTCGGCAAATTGCAGGACTCGGTGGACCTGGCAGCCAAGGAGCGCTTGATCCGCAAGCCGTTCAAGGTCGATGCCTGGGTGGCGCCGCAGTTGGCGGCTGCCGGTCTTTGAGCACCGGCCGAACGCCTGTCTCGACATGCTTTCCTGGCATCTGAAAAATAGTCCGAAGGTATTTGCGGCGAGTCAGGGCTGAAGCCTTAAATGGAAACCTCTTATTCCGCAGGCGAAGCATCGAACTTTCCATTAGACGCAAAGTGAATATGGATAGAGCGTTGTTTCGCGGCGGTTCCAACCGTAAGCAGTCGATGAGGGTGTATCTGATGAGCAATGCCGTCCTAGCCGTTGAACCCGCTGTCCATGCCCTTGATATCCACCCGGTGGCCGGTCGCATCGGCGCCGAGATCCGTGGCGTGCAACTGTCCGGCGAACTGGACGCCGCCACCGTGGACGCCATCCAGCAGGCGCTGGTGCAATACAAGGTGATCTTCTTCCGTGGCCAGGGTCATCTCGACGACCAGAGCCAGGAAGCCTTCTCGCAACTGCTGGGCGAGCCGGTGGCCCACCCCACCGTGCCGGTGCGTGACGGCACCCGCTACCTGCTGGAGCTGGACGGTGCCGAAGGTCAGCGGGCCAACTCCTGGCACACCGACGTGACCTTCGTCGATGCCTACCCGAAAGCCTCGATCCTGCGTTCGGTGGTGGCCCCGGCCTCCGGTGGCGACACCGTGTGGGCCAACACCGCCACGGCGTACAACGAACTCCCGGCAGAACTGCGCGAGCTGGCGGATCGACTCTGGGCGGTGCACAGCAACGAGTACGACTACGCCGGGGCCAAGCCCGACGTTTCGGCGCAGAAGCTGGAGCGCTACCGCAAGGTCTTCACTTCCACGGTGTACGAGACCGAGCACCCGATCGTCCGGGTGCACCCGGAGAGTGGTGAAAAGAGCCTGGTGCTGGGGCATTTCGTCAAGCGCATCAAGGGCTATTCCCAGGCCGATTCGGCGCACCTGTTCAACCTGCTGCAAAGCCATGTGACCCGCTTGGAAAACACTGTGCGCTGGCGCTGGAGCGCCGGTGACGTGGCGATCTGGGACAACCGCTCGACCCAGCACTACGCCGTCGACGACTATGGCACCCAGGACCGTATCGTGCGCCGCGTGACCCTCAAGGGCGACGTCCCGGTGGGTGTCCATGGCCAGCGCAGCCAGACCATCAAGGGCCTTTGACCCGGAAGCCCCTGCGAGGACCTTGTGGGAGCGGGTTCATCGGAACGCCGAACCGCCGCGATTGCTATGGTGGATTCACCACCGCAATCGCGGGTGAACCCGCTCCCACAGGGTGGGTTGGCTTACCACACGCCGATCTGCACCAGCTTTTCGCTTTCCGGTTCGCCGTAGCGGAAACGCTGGCCGCGCAGGTCGATCTCTTCATGGCTGATGGTGGTGCGGCGCTTCAGGCCGCGCAGCCACTCCAGCAGATACCCCAGGTGCTCTTCACGCACGGCGGCATAGGCCGGATCGGCTCCCAGGTCATTCAGCTCATGGGGATCGTTGTGCAGGTCGAACAGCTGTGGGCGCAAGCCGTCATAGGCCAGGTACTTCCAGCGCTCGCTGCGCACCATGGTCATGCGGCAACGGTCGATGGGCTGGCCCAGGCGCTCCCGGGCCGGGGCCTGGAAGGCATAGTCGTATTCGCTGATGGCGTAGCGGCGCCAGTCCGGTGTCGCGCCGTGCAGCAGCGGGATCAGCGAGCGGCCCTCCAGACGGTGGTCGGCGCCCGGCAGGCCCAGGGCATCGAGGAACGTCGGCAGGGCGTCGATGGTTTCCACCAAGCGCTCGTCCACGCTGCCACGGCTGTTGTCCGCTGCCGCCCGCGGGTCGCGGACGATCAGTGGCACGCCCACCGCCGGCTCCAGCAGGAACTCCTTCTCTCCCAGGTAGTGGTCGCCGAGGAAGTCGCCGTGGTCGCTGGTGAAGACGATCAGGGTGTCGTCCCAACGGCCGTTGCTCTGCAGTAAATCCAGCAGCCGGCCCAGTTGATCGTCCACTTGCTTGATCAGGCCCATGTAGGTCGGCACTACGTTCAGGCGCACTTCATCCCGGGAAAAATTCAGGCTCTCTTCATGCTGGCGGAAGGCGTGGTAGACCGGGTGGTCGCTAAGCTGCCCGGGTGCGGCGCGCACCGCCGGGATGACCTGGTCGGGGCCATACAGGGCGTGGTAGGGCGCTGGCGCGATGTAGGGCCAGTGCGGCTTGATGTAGGACAGGTGCAGGCACCAGGGTTGCTCGCCCTGCTCGTTGATGAAGGCGATGGCGCGGTCGGTGGTGTAGACGGTTTCCGAGTGTTCTTCGGCGACCCGGGCCGGCAGGTGGGCGTTGCGCATCTTCCAGCCGCTGAGGATCTGCCCCTGCTCGCCGGCCCCGGCGTTGGCCCAGTCGTGCCAGGGGTTGACCCCGTCGTAGCCGAGGCTGCGCAGGTAATGGGTGTAGGGCGCGGCATCGCGCTTGTCGTCGAAGATCGGGTCGTCGGGGTAGATGCCGTCGTGACGCAGGTAGGGTTCGAAGCCGACCTCGTTGAGCGCCTCGGCCTGGGCGCTGTCGGGATCGATGGCCAGGCGTTGCAGGGCGTCGAGGTTGGGTGTGGCGTGGGTCTTGCCCACCAGCGCGGTGCGGATGCGGTGGGGCCGCAGGTAATCGCCCAGGGTCAGTTCTTCCAGGGGCAGGGGCACGGCGTTCCAGGCCACCTGATGGCTGCTGACGTAACGCCCGGTGTAGGCCGACATGCGCGACGGGCCGCAGATGGTGCCCTGGGTATAGGCGCGGCTGAAGCGCACCCCGGCTGCGGCCAGGCGATCGATGTTCGGGGTGTGCAGGTGCGGGTGGCCGTAGCACGAGAGGTAATCCCGACGCAGTTGGTCGCACATGATGTAGAGCACGTTGCGCACGGGTGGAAGGCTATTGGACATGAGATTCACCGAAGGAAAGACAGGCGAGGTTTTTCGCCTTCGGCGGGGGCTTCCGGCAAGCGCATTTGCCGAATAGCCATGATGCGTTTCATGCAATGCGTGGCCGTGGCTCCACGGCGCCTGCCGGCGCTGGCAGGCCGGCTCAGACCGCGAGGTTGTCCAGGCTGCGTACTTCCTCGTCCTGCTCGTCGGTGCGCTTGATCTCGTCGATCATTGCCGCTGCCAGGGGCGACAGCCGGTAGCCGGCGCGGCTGACGATGCCGTAGCGGGTGTAGAGCTCTTCCAGGTCGTCGGCCAGGCCATCGACCTTCAGGCACACCAGTTCGCCCTTGGCGTTGTGCAACGCGTCGCTGTAGGAACCGGCGATGCCGATGGCGTCCGAGCGCAGTACCACTCCCAGCAAGCTGTAGCTGTTCTCGCACTCCACATTGGGCGTGAAGTCCGGCTTGCCGCTCAGGTCGACGATGACTTTGCGCAGGTTCGGCGGGCGGATGGTCACCGCCAGCGGGTAGCTCATCAGTTCGCTGGCGCTGACGCTGTCGCGCTGGGCCAGCGGATGCCCGGCGCGGCAGCAGAAATGCCATTTGCGCGGGCGCAGGCGCTGGGTCAGGTAGTCTGGGTCGGCCTCGAAGTGGCGGGTGTCGGCAACGAAGAACTCGAACTCTTCACTGAGCAGGCGCTTGCTCAGGCTTTGCCAGTCATCCACCTGGAACTGCACCCGGGCCTTGGGGTAGCGCCCGATAAAGCTGCCGATGGCCCGGGGGATCAATCCCGAGGCCGGCGCCGGGCCGCAGCCGAAACGCAATTCCCCCGCCTCCAGGCCATTGAACTGGCTGATCTCGTTGGCCATCTGCTGGGCGCCGCTGACCAGCCGGCGCGCGTGCTCCAGCAGCAACTGGCCCTGCTTGGTCGGCGCCAGGTCCTTGCGTCCGCGATCCACCAACTGGCAACCGACGCTGTGTTCCAGGGCCTGGATGCTGCGGCTGAAGGCCGATTGCGAAAGGTTTACCGCCGCTGCAGCCGCAACAAAGCTGCGCTGTTCGGCGATGGCGATGAAGTGTCGGAGCTGGCGAAGGTCGATATGCATTTTTCACAAAAAAAATATCGGGGAAATGCATTGGCTATGCATTAGGTCGACTCCTTATAAAGGCAATCTCTTATGCAGTAAATATTTGTAAAAACATAAATAAATAACTTTAGGGAATATGCGAGGCCGTATATTTTCCCGCCAGGAGCCGCTCATGAGCCCGTTGTCACTCGCTTCACCTCTCTCGCCCCGGCGGCTCAAACGCCTGCCCCTGGCGCTGTTGTTGGCCGGCAGCGCAAGCTGGACGCCGACCTGGGCCGAAGACGCCCAGACGCCGGATAACGCGCCGGTCAAGAGCAGCGCCAGCAAGGCCAAGGCCGACGATGGCCAGTTGCAGACCGTGACCGTGACCGCGCGGCGCCGCGAGGAAAGCTCGCAGAACGTGCCTACGCCCATGAGCGTGGTGGGCGGCCAGGCACTGGAAAGCCAGCGGGTGTATCGCATTCAGGATCTGCAGCAGTTGGTGCCCAGCGTCAACGTCGCCTACATGCATGCGCGCCAGTCCAGCGTGTCGATCCGCGGCCTGGGCAACAACCCGGCCAGCGATGGCCTGGAAGGCAGCGTCGGGCTGTACCTCGACAACGTCTACCTGGGGCGGCCGGGCATGGCGGTGTTCGACCTGATGGACATCGAGCAACTGGAAGTGCTGCGCGGCCCCCAGGGCACCCTGTTCGGCAAGAACACCACCGCCGGAGTGATCAATATCAGCACCCGCGCGCCGAGCTTTACCCCGGAACGCAGCATCGAGGCCTCCCTCGGCGAGGATGGCTACTTCCAGACCAAGGGCACTCTTTCCGGGCCGCTGAGTGATGAGCTGGCCGGGCGTATTTCCGTCTACCGCACCCGCAGTGACGGCGACATCAAGAACGAGTTCGACGGCCACGACCTGAATGGCGGATCGCGCCAGGGCTTTCGCGGGCAACTGCTGTACAAGCCCAATGAAAGCTTCAACCTGCGCTGGATCGGTGACTACAACGAAGAGGACTCCAGTGCCGGCACCCGGGTGCTGTACAGCACCGGGCCGACCATCAACGGCACCAACGTCTACGAGTCCCGCGCGGCGGCGGCCGGTGCGACACTGGTCAACGGCTCGCACCGCAAGGTCAACCTGGACAACGACCAGCATGTCACGGTGTTCCAGGGCGGCACGTCCCTGGAGGCCAACTGGACCCTGCCCAGCGATTTCACCCTGACCTCGGTCAGTTCCTACCGCTGGTGGAACTTCACCCCGCGCAACGACGACGGCCTCAATGTGCCGGCTACCTACAACGCCGGGGTTTCGGTGGAAGACAAGCAGTGGTCGCAGGAATTCCGCCTGGCTTCGCCCACTGGCGGCGCCTTCGACTACGTGCTCGGGGCCTACTACTTCGGCTCCGACCTGGACAACAAGTCCTTCGCCTATTACGGGCCCCAGGCGGATATCTGGAACGGCACCCCGGCCGGTGCCCTGAGCAACGTCACCAGCATCGGCAACGGGCATATCCAGACCAACAGCTTCGCCCTGTTCGGCCAGGGCACCTGGCACCTGACCGAGCGCCTGGATTTCACCGCCGGGCTGCGCGGCACCTACGAGGAAAAAAGCGCCTGGGTCAGCCGCAACGCGCCGCTGGGGGGGGCGGCGGTGGCCGGTGCCGCCGCCAACGCCCGTCGCGGTCGCGCCGGGGCCTATGATTCCGGCGACCTCAACCAGTACAGCACCAGCCCTTCGGGCCTGCTCAACCTCAGCTACCGCTTCACCGATGACCTGCTGGGCTACGCCACCCTGTCCCACGGCGAGAAGTCCGGCGGGGTCAACCTGGTCGTGGGCTCGGCGCCGACCGCCGGCGCCGACTCGCTGCTGATCGGCACCGAGCGCGCCAACAACGCCGAGCTGGGGTTCAAGAGCACCCTCTGGGATCGTCGCCTGCAACTCAACGCCAACCTGTTCTGGACCCAGGTCAACGGCTACCAGACCAATGCCTACGACAACGCCAACCGCGTGCAGTACCTGACCAACGCCGGTTCGGTGCGCTCGCGCGGAGTGGAAGTGGAAAGCACCCTGGTGCCGATCCGTGGCCTGACCCTGAACATCAACGGCTCGTATAACGACGTGCGCTACCTGTCCTACAAGGATGCGCCGTGCCCGCCGGAAGTCAGCCTGCGTCCGGGGGCACCGGCCTCCTGCGACCTCAGCGGCCACCAGGTGGTCGGCGCCTCGAAATGGATCGGCAACGCCAACGGCGAATACAAATGGAACCTGGGCAACGGCCTGGAAGAGTACGTCACCGCCAGCTACGCCTTCCGTTCCAAGGCCGTGGGTACCGTGGAAGATTCCGCCTACGGGCAGATCCCCAGCTATGCCGTGGTCAACCTTTCCACCGGCCTGCGCGGCAACTACGAACAGGGCCAGTGGGATGTCTCGCTGTGGCTGAAGAACGCCTTCGACAAGACCTACTACACCACCCTCTGGACCGCCGGCAACGGCGGTTACGAAGGCCTGCCGGGCACCCCGCGCACGCTTGGCGTAACGGGCCGCTACGACTTCTGAAACCCGGCTTCACGCCCCTCGCGCCGGGTCTGCCGGCGCCTTTCGACCTGAACAGGAGTACTCGTCATGCGCGTCAAATCCGCTTTGCCCTTGCTGATCACCGCCACCTTGCTGGCTTCGGCGGTGCAGGCCGCTCCCAGCGTCTATCCCACCGGCGTGACCCGCTACGATCCGGCCAAGGCCTATAACCAGTACGTGATCTTCAGCGGCGCCGATAAAAAGACCCACCTGATCGACATGAACGGCAACGAGGTGAAGCAGTGGCCGCAAGCCGGTTTCCCCTCGGCGATCATCGATCCGCAACTGGTGGGCGGCGAGCGCGGCCGGGTGCTGCTGCAACTCAAGGACAAGGAGCCCGGGCCCCTGGGCTCGGCCGGCAACGGCCTGGGCAACCAGAGCGTCGGCGAGCTGGACTGGAACGGCAAGGTGCTCTGGCAGTGGGGCGACCAGGCCCCGGGTGGCGCTGCCCAGCAGCACCACGACCAGCGTCGCCTGAGCAACGGCAACACCCTGGTACTGGCCAACAAGGTGCACAAGGTGGCGGGGTTCAAGGTGCCCCAGGTGATCGATGATGCAATCTATGAAGTGAGCCCCGACGGCCAGGTCAAATGGCAGTGGCTGGCCTCCGAGCACCTTGGGGAGTTCGGCTTTACCCCGGCGCAATTGAAGCTGGTGTACGGCACGGATAACCCGGACTACCTGCACATCAACAACCTCAGCGTAGTGGGGCCCAACCGCTGGTTCGATGGCGGTGACAAACGCTTCGCCCCGGACAACCTGCTGATCGATTCGCGCAACGCCAATTTCATCGCCATCCTCGACAAGCACAGCGGCAAGGTGGTCTGGCGCCTTGGGCCGAACCTGGCGCCGATCAACCCCAGGACCGCAGCCAAGGTGCCGCGCCCAGTGGACCAGTTCGTCGGCCAGCATGACGCCCACATCATTCCCGCCGGCTTGCCAGGGGCCGGCCACCTGCTGGTGTTCGACAACCAGGGCAGCGCCGGGTACCCCTCGGTGCCCCTGGGGCTGATCGCCGGTTCCCGGGTGCTGGAGATCGACCCGATCAAGAATGAAATCGTCTGGCAATACAGCGCCGCCAATTCCCGGCAGCCGGGCTGGGCCTTCTACAGCTCGTTCATCAGCAGCGCCCGGCGTTTGCCCAACGGCAACACGCTGATCGACGAGGGCATGAACGGGCGCTTCTTCCAGGTCACTGCCAGCGGCGAAATCGTCTGGGAATACGTCAGCCCTTACCTGGGCAAGGCACCGGGCAGCGAGGCCATCAGCAACTGGGTGTACCGCGCCTTGCCGGTGAACTACGACTGGGTGCCCGAAGGTACGCCGCGGTCGGAAACCGCGGTGAGCGTGCCGGAGTCGGGGCTGCAACAGGCCAGTACGGGGATTTGATCCCGCACTGGCCGCATTGCAGCTATCAGTTCTTCACCTGGCGCTCATGCATGCGCGCCAGTTGCCGTTCCAGCATCGATGGATAAGGCTCCATCAAGCGCTCTACGCAGCAGGCGCCCTCGGGACTGGCAATCGGACGAATCCGCGCACGCTGGCGAATCAGCGCGTCATCGCTGATCCTGCGTTCCACCAGCAGCAGGTTGCGGCTGTGCTGCGAAAGGGCCAGGGCATCCTGGGCCTTTTCGGTCAGCAGCAGGTCGATCTGGCTCAGGCCATGCAGGTCTTCGCCCAGGGCGAGGCCCAGTTGCAGTTGCAGGGTGATGCCGCTGTCGGCCACCTCCACCTGCAAGGCATGGCCGAGGGCCCGCAACAGCTCGCCGCAGCAGATGGCATTGGTCAGGTAGTCGTCGCCGCTGTCCTGGCTGTGGAACAGCAGCAGGGTGCTGCCATCGTTGAGGGTCTGCACCTCGCCTTCGTACAGCGAGGCGGCCTGGTCCAGGCAGTCGCGGTAGCGCTCCAGCAGCTCGGTCAGGCGTGCGCGGGGCAGGCGGCGGAGTTGCTCCTGCGAGCCCAGCTGCACGGCGAGCACGGCGCTCTTGCCGGGTTCGCGCGCGGCGGCGGGCTTGCTGGCGAGCGGGCCGGCAGACGGGGCGACATCGTCACGCAGGTCGGCAAAGGCGTCGTCGTCCTCGTCTTCTTCGGCTTCCACCACGCGCTTGGGCGTGCGCGCCACGGCGGGCGCTTCGTCGAAGTCCGGATCACGCAGGTCGCGTACCTCGAACGGCTCGGCTTCCTCTTCGAAATCGTCCTCGATTTCAGGCTCCGGCTCGACCGGCTTCGGCGGCGGGGCGAAACGTGAATGCAACTGGCGGGCAAGGTCGCCGATTTCGTCCTGGCGCTCGGTGGCCGGCGTGTATTCGTCCAGGTCCCGCAGCCATACCCGCAGTTGCAGCAGAGGCGTGGAGATGAAGCGACCCAGGCGCAGGCTCATGGTCAATGCCAGGGCCAGCAGGATACCGGCAAGGATGCCCATGCTCTGCATGCTGATGGTCATCGGCTGCTGGAACTGGCTCATGTCCAGGCTGATGCGCAACTGCCCGGCAGTGACGTCCTGGAATGTGATCTTGGTCTGGTACAGGCCTTCGGCCTCGCCCAGCAGGCTGTTCTTCGGCCGCTGGCCGGCTTCGGCGAGGATGCGGTTGTCCACGCTGTAGATGGCGGCGTGGGCCACCAGCGGGTTCTTCACCAGGTTGCCGAGCAGCACGTTGAGGCTGAGGATGTCGTTGGACACCAGCAGCTCGGTGGCCGAGGTCGCGGTCTGGGTGGTCAGGCTCTGCCCCAGGGCATCGGCCTGCTCGTGCATGGCTTCCTTGAACTGCAAACCCATCACGCAGGCGTAGATCACCAGCGCCAGGGCAACCAGGAAAATGTTGTGGCAGGCGATGCGCAATGCCAGTGGCACGCGACGCTGACGCAAGGCACGGAAGATCAGCAGGAAGAAATTGTCGGTTTTGACGGGCGTGGGCCGGTTCACTGAGCGCGGCTCTTTATGACGGAGAAATTGCTGCGCAGTATAGCGAGCGGCCTTGAGACGGCAAAGCATCGACTGCGCCCGATGGTCCGCAAAAGGCGGTAGAATGCGCATTTTTGCATGTCCTGGAGCCCGTCTTGCGCGAAATCGTCTTGATCAACATCACCGGTGAGGACCGTCCGGGCCTGACCGCAGCCATTACCGGCGTTCTGGCCCGTGGCGGTGTGAACATCCTCGATATTGGCCAGGCGGTGATCCACGACACCCTGTCGTTCGGCATTCTCGTCGAGATTCCCGGCACCGGGCAGGCTTCCTCGGTGCTCAAGGACCTGCTGTTCACCGGTTACGAGCTGAACCAGCAGGTGCGCTTCACCCCGGTGTCGGAGGACGACTACCGCAATTGGGTGGCCAACCAGGGCAAGCCTCGGCACATCGTGACCCTGCTGACCCGCAAGGTCACCGCCGAGCAGTTGCAGCGTGTCAGCTCGATCACCGCCAGGTACGGCCTGAACATCGACCATATCGATCGCCTGTCCGGCCGGGTGGCGCTGGATACGCCAGCGGAGCAGGGCAAGGGCTGCATCGAGTTTTCCGTGCGTGGCGAGCCGGCCGATCCGCAGGCGCTGCGTGCCGAGTTCCTCAGCGTGGCCCAGGAACTCAACGTCGATATCGCCTTCCAGCAGGATTCGCTGTTCCGCCGCAACCGCCGCCTGGCGGTGTTCGACATGGACTCGACGCTGATCGAGGCCGAGGTGATCGACGAGCTGGCCAAGGCGGCCGGCGTAGGCGAGCAGGTCTCGGAGATCACCGAGCGCGCCATGCGCGGCGAACTGGACTTCCGCGCCAGCTTCAAGGAGCGCCTGGCGTTGCTCAAGGGCCTGGACGTCAAGGTCCTCGACGACATCGGCGCCTCGCTGCGCCTGACCGAGGGTGCCGAAACCCTGTTTGCCGAACTCAAGCGCCTCGGCTACAAGACCGCCATCCTCTCCGGCGGCTTCACCTATTTCGCCAAGCAACTGCAGGCCAAGCTGGGCATCGACTACGTGTTCGCCAACGAGCTGGAAGTGGTCGACGGCAAGGTCACTGGCGTTGCCATCGAGCCGATCGTCGATGCCCAGCGCAAGGCCGATCTGCTGGTCGAGCTGGCGCGCAAGGAAGGCCTGCAGATGGAACAGACCATCGCCGTCGGCGACGGCGCCAACGACCTGCCGATGCTGGCGATCGCCGGCCTGGGCGTTGCGTTCCGGGCCAAGCCGCTGGTGCGCCAGTCGGCCAGGCAGGCGATCTCCACCCTTGGCCTCGACGGCGTGCTCTACCTGCTGGGCATGCGCGACCGCGAAGGCGCCTGACCGCGCGAACGGTCTTTGCCGTTCGTTTGGTTTTCTGGAGCTTCTAAAAGCAACCGCCCCCTTGATCGGGGGCGGTTTGCGTTACGCGTCTCAGGCTTGCGAAGCCAGCGGCAGGGCCAGGCCCTGGCCCATGCTCACCGGCGAGCCGGCGCCAAGGCCCTCGGCCCACTTCACCTGATCGGGGCCGAACAGCACGATGGCGGTCGAACCCAGTTTGAAGCGGCCCAGTTCGGCACCTTTCTCCAGGTGGATCGGGGCACGCGAGGCCTCGTCGTAGCGGAAGGTCTTCAGTTCGCGCTTCGGCGGGGTGACCAGGCCGGCCCAGACCGTCTCGATCGAGGCGACGATCATCGCACCCACCAATACCACGGCCATCGGGCCGCGCTCGGTATCGAACAGGCAGACCACGCGCTCGTTGCGGGCGAACAGTTCCGGGACGTTTTCCGCCGTGGTCTGGTTCACCGAGAACAGGCGGCCGGGTACGTAGATCATCTCGCGCAGGGTGCCGGCCAGCGGCATGTGCACGCGGTGATAGTCCTTCGGCGACAGGTACACGGTGGCGAACTCGCCACCCATGAACGGCGCGGCATTGGCCGGGTCGCCGCCGAGCAGTTCCTGGGCGCTGTAGCTGTGGCCCTTGGCCTGGAAGATGCGGCCGTGTTCGATCGGGCCCAGTTGGCTGATGGCGCCGTCGGCCGGGCAGAGGATCGCCCCCGGGGTTTGGTCCAGCGGGCGCGCGCCTGGCTTCAGGGCGCGGGTGAAGAAGTCATTGAAGTGCTCGTAGGCGGTGAGGTCTTCCACCAGGGCCTGGGACATGTCCACCTGGTAGCGCTTGGCGAACCAGGCGGTGAAGGCGTTCTTGAACCAGCGCACGCGGCACTCGGCGACGCAGCCGGCCAGGCGCGAGAGCAGGTGGTGGGGCAGCAGGTACTGGCTGATGATGAACAAACGGGATTTCATTGGGATTCCTTAAACTTCGACGGGCGTGTCCGGGTGATTGCCCCATTCGCCCCAGGATCCGGCATAGGCCTTGACCCTCGGGTAGCCCAGGTGCTTGGCCACCAGGTAGGTGAAGCCCGAGCGGTGGTGAGTCTGGCAGTGGGTGACCACTTCCTTGTCCTTGCTGATACCCAGCTGTTCGAGGATCTGCGGCATGTCCTTGCGGATGCGCAGGGCGTCGTTCAGGTCCATGCCGGCGGTCCACTCGAAGTTGACCGCGCCGGGGATGTGCCCGCCCTTGGCGGCGAGGACTTTTTCGCCGCGGTATTCGCCGGGGCTGCGTGCGTCCCAGATCGCCAGGTCGGCGGCGCCCAGGCGGCTTTGCAGGTATTCGCGGGTGGCGGTGGGCTCGTCGTGCAGTTCCAGGCTGACGGGCGCGGTGCCGGCGGCCGGAACATCGGTGCTGAGCAGATTGGCCGGCCAGGCCTGCACGCCACCATTGAGGTAGTGGTAGCGCTTGTGGCCGATCACATCCAGCAGCCAGATGAAGCGCCCGGCCCAGCCGCCGCCTTCATCGTCGTAGACCACGTAGGTAGCGTCGGCGCGATGGCCCAGTTCGGCAAAGAGCTTTTCCAGCTCGGCCTTGGCCGGAGCCAGGCCGGGTGCCGGTGGCTGACCCAATTGCGTGCGCTTGGGATCGACGAAACGGGCACCGGGAAGATGGCCGCTGCCGTAGCGGTTGGCGCTGGTCAGGTCGACCAGGATCAACTCCGGCGAAGCGAGGCGCGGCTGCAGGTCTGCCGGTTCGATCACCAGGGGCAAGCCGGAAAAGTCAGTCATCCAGGAACTCCAGAGCGGAACAGAGGGTGGCGATTGTAGCGCAGGGTCAGGCGCTGCGGTTGCTGAAGGTGGCGAGGGCGCGCTCCAGGCATTGCGCGGTTTTGGCGAAGGCCTCGACGCTGACTTCCGAGAACGGGCCGCCGCCCTGGTCGGCTATCAGCACCATGATGACCCTGCCGTTGTTCGACAGCGAACGCAGCAACAGGTGTTCGCCGCGGAACAGCGCGCGCAGGCTGCCCGGAAGCAGCGCGGAGAATTGCGCATGGTTCTGCGGCGTCAGGCGCAACTGTGCCGAGCGGGTCAGCAAGCGTTGCAGCAATTTGCTCTGTTCCACCGCCACGGTCAGGTTGGCCGCCTGTTGTGGCAGCCCGGCCAGTTGATGGACGCGCAGGTAGCTTTGCGTCTTGTCGCTCATCAACAGCAGCACCCGTTTCATCCCGCAGGCCTGCAGGGCTTCGCGGGCGTAGCCGGTCAGGTGCATGGCGTTGGAAAACGGGCTCGGTTCGGTCAAAAGCTCGGCGCAGTATTTGCGCCAGTCGCCGAGGGCCTTGGTGTCCGGGGTCGCTGCCTGCTGCATGCCACGGGGTATGTAGCGGACATTGGCCGGCCAAAGCAGCATCTGCGCGGGATGGAACACCCCTTCCAGGGCGTGCTTGCGCGCGCTGGCGGCGGCCTGCTGGTGGTTCTGCGCCTGGACATCCTCCACGGGTGCTTGCAGGTACAGGCTGATCAACTGCTGCCAGCGCTGGATATGTACGCCGGTCCAGGCGTGCTGGGCTGCCAGTGCCACGCCGTTGGCCAGCATCACCGTATTGGCCGGATGGTTCAGCCAGCGGCGCAGCTCCGGGTCGGCGTCCAGTTTCTGTTGCTGGCGCAGCGGGCTTTTATGATCCCGGGCGATGTGCATGACCCTGGCCAGCGAGCGGCGCTCTTGCTGCAACAGGCGATAGCCCTGGGTGACCCAGGTGGGCAGGCGCCAGAATTCGGCGAGTGCCTGGCACAGGCCGAGCAGGCGCACGCCGAACAGCTCGCGTTCGACTTTTGGCGCCGACTCGCCGCGATGGACCACGCGCACCTCCCATTCTTCCAGCAACTGCGGGTGGGTCAGGGCCAGTGGCCACAATGGCGAGAGAAACAGCAGGCTGCCCCAGTGGATGTCCTGCCAGAGCCGCGCCAGACGGCTGGCGAACAGGCCGCTGGCCTGCTGGCTGGCGTGCTGGCTGATCATCTGCAATTGGCGCAGGGCCAGGGGAATCTCCTCGACGGGAGCGACGGTCAGGCGCTGCATCAACGCATCGACCCGGGCCAGGCCCAGGCGGTTGAGGGCCACCTCGAGGTTCTCCGCCGGCTCGGCGATGGTGGCGTGGGTGTGCCGGTTGGCTTCGCGCATCACCCCAAGGACCAGGGCCGGGCTATCCTGCATGACTTCGGCAATATCGCGCAGCGAACGGCGGCTGTCCGCTACGGCGTTCTTCACCCGGTCATGGCTGTGGAAAGGGACCGGTAGATGGGTACCGTCCAGTAGTTTGATCCAGGCGTCGAGGGTCTTCGGATTCGTAGTTGGCACGATGGTTTCACTAAGCATGCTGGAAGTGGGCCAAGCTGGCTTTTCGCCTTGACTGGCTATAGTCTGGCGCAGAACTGCCGATAAGTAGAAGAAGAGATTTACTAACTTCCGTCCTCACCCAAGACCCCGACAGTAAGTGCTTTCTATCTATGGCTAAAATTATCGGCATCATTGTCGTATTCGCGAGCGTGCTAGGCGGATATGTGCTCTCCCACGGCAAGATCGCAGCCCTGATCCAGCCCTTCGAGGTGCTGATCATCGGCGGTGCTGCCTTCGGTGCGTTCCTGCAGGCCAACCCTGGCTATATGACCATGCACGTGGTGAAAAAGTCGCTGAGCATGTTCAGCAGCCGCTTTTCCCACGCCTTCTATATAGAAGTGCTCGGCCTGGTCTACGAGATCCTCAACAAGAGCCGTCGCGAAGGCATGATGGCGATCGAGGGCGACATCGAGGACGCCGCGGCCAGCCCGATCTTCGCCAAGTACCCGGCGGTGCTGAAGGACGAACGCATGACCGCGTTCATCTGCGATTACCTGCGCATCATGTCCACCGGCAACATGGCACCCCATGAGCTGGAAGGCCTGTTCGACATGGAACTGCTGAGCCTGAAGGAAGAACTGGAGCACCCGTCCCATGCCGTGACCGGCATCGCCGACGGCATGCCCGGCTTCGGTATCGTGGCGGCGGTACTGGGTATCGTGGTGACCATGGCGTCCCTTGGTGACGGCGACCAGAAATCCATCGGCCTGCACGTAGGTGCGGCGCTGGTCGGTACCTTCTTCGGTATTCTCGCGGCCTACGGCTTCTTCGGCCCGCTGGCCAACTCCCTGGCCCACGATGCCAAGGAAGAGTTGAACACCTACGAAGCGATCAAGGCTTCCCTGGTGGCTTCGGCCTCGGGCATGCCGCCTTCGCTGGCGGTGGAGTTCGGACGCAAGGTGCTCTATCCGAAGCACCGCCCGAGCTTCGTCGAGCTGGAACAAGCGGTCCGCGGTCGTTGATCCATGGAAAATAATCAGCCGATTATCATCAAGCGCGTCAAGCGCTTCGGCGGCGGCCATCACGGCGGTGCGTGGAAGATCGCCTTCGCCGACTTCGCCACGGCGATGATGGCGTTCTTCCTGGTGCTCTGGCTGCTGTCCACGGCCACGCCGGAACAGAAGATAGCCATCGCCGGCTACTTCAAGGATCCGATCGGGTTCTCCGAGAGCGGTACGCCGTACATCATCGACCTGGGCGGCTCGCCCGAGCTGGCCCCGGAAAAGACCATCAACCCGGAACAAAAGGCCGAGACGACGCCTGAAAGCAGCATCGTCAGCCCCGAACAGGCCGAGACCCTCGCCGAGCAGGTGGAGCGCGAGCGTCTCGAACTGGTCCTGCAGGAGCTGCAGAACAAGGTCGAGCAAAGCCCGGAGCTGCAGAAGTTCAAGGACCAGATTCTCTTCGAGATTACCCAGGACGGCTTGCGCATCCAGATCGTCGATGCCGAGAACCGGCCGATGTTCGACCTGGGCAGTGCGCGGCTGAAACCGTATTTCGAGGACATCCTGCTGGCCATGGCCGACACCATCAAGACGGTGCCGAACAAGATCAGTGTCAGCGGCCACACCGATGCCAAGCCCTATTCCGGCAGCGGCGAGTTCGGCAACTGGGAACTCTCGGCCAACCGCGCCAATGCCGCCCGCCGCGCACTGGTCGCCGGTGGTTACCCGGACGGCCAGGTGGCGCGGGTGGTGGGGTATGCCTCGTCCTCGCTGTTCGACCGCGAGCATCCGCTGAACCCGGTGAACCGCCGTATCGATATTGTCGTGCTGACCAAGAAGGCCCAGCGCGCCATCGAGGGCGAGCAGTCGGCGCCCGACGGCCAGCAGGCCCCCGCGACCAATCCGGACGGTACGCCGGCGGCGCCGGGCGCTGCTGCGCCAGCTGAACCGGAACCGATGCAGCCACAGGAATTGCGGCAGAAGCTGAACATTTTCGAGGACGGTACCTTGAAGATGGATGAGCCCGGCAAGCAGCAGTAAGCGCGCCGTAAAGAAAAGCCCGCCCGGAGCGATCCCGGCGGGCTTTTCCATGGTGCAGTGGCTGATGGCCTCATCGCTGGCAAGCCAGCTCCCACAGGTTCCGAGCCAGCCGCAGATTTTGTGTTGGACACTGACCTTGTGGGAGCTGGCTTGCCAGCGATTGGTCCGTCCAGGCAACGTCATCGCCTGTGCCGGCCTCATCGCCGGCAACGCCGGCTCCACAGGTTCCGCGTGCCATACACCATCGTTGCCCAGTTCTTGCAGCGGCCACGGTTTGCCTTAGAAACCGCGGCGCAGGCGGGCCTTGAGGTCGGTATGGAAAAACTCGGCATTGTTGCGATTGGCCTCGGCCGCATCCTTGCTGATGGCCCGGCGGAACGTCTGCTCGTCGTGGTAGGCGCTGACGAATAGGTCGATATGCTCGCGCCGCGTCAGGATCGGCCAGCGTTCCAGGTAGCCGGGCAGGCTGCCTTCGCATTGGTAGAAGGCCAGCCGCCGGTTCAACTGGGTGGCGCTGCCGAGGCTGAACGGGATCCACCACTCATCCGTACCGCCCTGGCCGAGGACCGTGATCATATGGGTGCAGGCATTGATGTTGGTGTTGAACAGGGTGCAGATGTCATCGGTGGTCTGCCGGGCCTGTGGGTCGAACAATTCAAGGCAGGTGTTGATGCCTTCGAGCTTGAGCCGTTCGTTGATCACGAACGCGTCGAGGCGATCCGGGTGGCGGTAGCTGATGAATACAGGCATCACGAGGCGTCCTTTCTGGTGAAAGCGGCGACGATCAGTGAATTCATTCAGCCCGGCAATAGACGGCTTGAAACAAAGAACCGTCCTACGTTTCCGTATGAACGGTCCTACGGATCAAGCCTACAAGCCGTTTGTTCGATCAGTACGTGTCCTGGGGCAGGCTGGCGATGATCGAGCGGTAACTGTTCATTCGCTGCTGCTGGATGCGCCCGTCTTCCAGGGCCTTGAGCAGGGCGCAGCCGGGTTCGCGGTCGTGCTTGCAGTCGCGGAAGCGGCAGGTGCCAAGCAGGTCGGCGAACTCGATGAAGCCTGCTTCGACATCGTCACGGCTGACGTGCACCAGGCCGAATTCACGGATGCCGGGGGAGTCGATCAACTCGCCACCGCCGGGGAAGTGGTACAGGCGCGCGGTGGTGGTGGTGTGCTGGCCCTGGCCCGACCACTCCGAGAGCGCGCCCACGCGGGTCTGCACGTCCGGCAGCAAGCTGTTGACCAGGGACGACTTGCCGACCCCTGACTGGCCGACGAACACGCTGATATGGCCATCGAGCATCGCCTGCAACTGCTGCATGCCGTTGCCGTGATGGGCCGAAACCTCCAGCAGCGGATAGCCCAACTGGCGATACACGGCCAGCAGAGCGTTGAGCGCCGGCGCATTCTGCTCATCGATCAGGTCGGCCTTGTTGAGCAGCAACAGGGGCCGGATGCCGGCATGCTCGGCGGCGACCAGGTAGCGGTCGATCAGGTTGGCGTGGGGTTCCGGCGCCGGAGCGAAGACGATAACGATCAGATCGACGTTGGCCGCCACCGGCTTGAGCTGGCCGCGGCTATCGGGGCGGCACAGCTCGGTGCTGCGCGGCAGTTGCGCGACGATCACCCCGATACCCTGGTTGCCGGCGCGCCAGACCACGCGGTCGCCGGTCACCAGCGCTGGCAGGTTGGCGCGCAGATGGCAGCGAAAGACCTGGCCGGCCTCCGCGCCGTCGGCGGCCTCGACCTCCACCTGCACACCGAAGTGGGCGATCACCAGCCCCGTCTGTTCAGGCCCCAGATCCCCGCCTTCGAGCACCTCCAGGGCGCGCTCCTCACGTTTGGCCGCGCGGGCGGCACGTTCTTCCTGGATTTTTTCGATGCGCCAATTCTGGCGACGGTTGAGCTGGCGTTTGGCCATGAAGGTCTCGTCGATTTAAAGCGGGGATGTTGAAACGGCGTCGAGTTTAGCACGCTCCACTAGGCTAAACTGCGCAGCTACCGAGGAGCCCGACTTATGCAAAACCCACAGAACCTGATCTGGATCGACCTGGAAATGACCGGTCTTGACCCGGATCATGACGTCATCATCGAGATGGCGACCATTGTCACCGACAGCGATCTCAACACCCTGGCCGAAGGCCCGGTGATTGCCATCCACCACAGCGACGAAGTCCTGGCCCGCATGGACGACTGGAATACCCGGACCCACGGCGCTTCCGGCCTGACCCAGCGCGTGCGCGAAAGCACGATCGACATGGCCGAGGCCGAGGCCCGGACCATCGCCTTCCTCGAACAATGGGTGCCGAAGGGCAAATCGCCGATCTGCGGCAACAGCATCTGCCAGGACCGGCGCTTCCTGTATCGCCATATGCGCGCGCTGGAAAACTACTTCCACTACCGCAACCTGGATGTCTCGACCCTGAAGGAACTGGCTGGCCGCTGGGCGCCGGAAGTGAAGGACGGCTTCAAGAAGGGCAGCACCCACCTGGCGCTGGATGATATTCGCGAGTCGATTGCGGAGCTGCAGCACTACCGCAAGCACTTCATCAAGTTCTGAGGAATTGCCCAAATTGTCAGGGCAACATCAATCCGTTGTGGGGGGGGGGGGGGGGGGGGGGGGGGGGGGGGGGGGGGGGGGGGGGGGGGGGGGGGGGGGGG